>JBFKMY010000039.1:0-11886 GCA_041629615.1 Thermodesulfovibrionia bacterium
GTCCTCTCATGGGAGAAACACTCAACAGACATTTGCACAGGGTAAAGGACCTTTTGGCCGGATTCAATATTACAGAAATGCACATAACAAGCGGTGACTGCTCAGTAGTGCTGATTAAAAGTCCGCCCCCCATCAGAACACGGGGAGCATGGAACAAACGTGCCGCAGAAATTCTTGACTCAGGATTTCAGGGTCTGTGCATTGAGACAGGAGACAACAGGGTGTTACGCTACGGCACCTCTTATGTAGCGCTCGGACTGGGACATCTCAAATACACTGTATCTCCAATGAGTTTTTTTCAGAGTAACTGGAAGATGAACAACTCCGTTGTTGCCTGTATTGCCGATACTCTCGGCCCCTTAAAGGACAGAAGAGTTCTGGACCTTTATGCAGGCGCCGGCAACTTTTCTCTGCCTCTTGCGCCCCTTGCCAGAGTCGTTGCCGTAGAGGAAAATCAATTCGCAGTGGAAGATGGAAAAAGGAATGTAAAAATCAATCAGATTAATAACTACAGATTCATACGTTCCTCTGCCGAACATTATTGTCCTGACAATGCCTTTGACATCCTCCTTCTCGACCCGCCGCGGAGCGGGCTTACAAAAAAAGTGATGAATACCGTGCTATCTTTACTTCCTGAAAAGATCGTATATGTGTCCTGCAATCCCTCCACCTTTGCACGGGATCTAAAAAAGTTACATACCAGATATAATATAGATTCAGTAAGAATGATTGATTTTTTTCCGCAGACCTACCATATAGAATCTTTGACTTTTTTAAGATTAAGGTAATATCTGCTGCAGGGGGAGATTTCATGACAGCACAAAAAGTAATCCTGATTGAAAATGCCGTACATCTGTCGGAAAATACGGGCAGCACGTGCATCTTTCTCTTCCTGAACACCGCACAGAGCTGCAAATGGTTCGTGAATTCCGGACTTACGGAACATAACATTGTCGTCGTAATACCAAAGGAATTAAAAATCGGCGATGCATTTTTTAAACGTAAAAAAACAAGGGTGATACGCAGCTGGTCCGGCAACCAGACACGGTTTTCACGTATCAAGTATGCATTTCTTCACGGGGTATTACATAACATAATAGACTCTGACAGCAAAGTCGTCTGTGTTCTCGGCCCATGGGGGACAAACCACCTCGACACAATTGCCATTCATGATCTCTCCCTCTCATGGGCAGAAGAGTTTCCCTTTGACCCGAAGTCAATCATGCACAACAAGGCCTTTACGACCGTCCTGGCTGTTGTTGATATATCCCTTGATATCGGGGCACTGGGAAGGGAAGGCAAAGCAGTCGGGACGACCTTTGTCATCGGCGACACAGATCATGTGATCCGGCATTCGCACCAGGCAGTGTTTAATCCCTTTAAAGGGTATCCTAAAAGGGAAAGAATGATCACGCGCTCCGAGGTAGTTGAAAGCATCAAGGAACTTGCGAAACTTGACGGGGCTTTTCTCATATCTGAAGATGGTGAAGTCATGGCAGCAGGGAGACATCTTGACGCAAGAAGTGTGTTAACAAAACAATTGCGCGGTCTGGGATCCAGACACAGGGCAGCAGCCGGAATAACGCGGATGACAGATGCCATAGCTATTGTAGTCTCTGAAAGCACCGGCAGGGCTACACTCTTTGAAAAAGGCCGCATCATATCCATTCTGGAACCGGTCATCAGCAACCGCCTGGTATGACCTGAATGACCGTTTCTTGAACATATATTCTCGTGAAACAAAATCCATTGCCTTCCGGGCTCGTTCACTTGAAAAGATACAGGCCCTGACCACGTCAAATCATACATGTGTGAGGTGCATGTACTGCATACTTCCCGTCAAGGACAGCCAGGGGGTCCACTAACGTCATTACATCCGGATCAACTATCCTGTCCCAGTCAAGCCGGTCAGCTGACATGTCCCGGGATAATAAACCTATCGAAAGGTGTATATGGGGAAGAATGCCGGTCTTGGAAATCCCCGGACCATTTATGGTCGCAACGATATCACCCTCGTTTATGTCTGATCCTGCATGAATACTCCTGTGAGGTTTTATATGGCCGTAGATTGAACAGAAGGGGTCACCATTGGGGAACCGGTGTTCCATGATTATCGACTGACCGAGGAAATCATCAAAGATCTTAACTATTGAACCCTGATAGAGTGCCGGAACTGCAGTTTTTTCATCAAGCCGATGAATCCTTCCCCGGCCGTTTCGGTACAGACACAGGTCCACTCCCTCATGAGGCTTGCTCCGTCTGCCCCGGTCACCCCACCATTTGTCCTTTGCATTGAACAACATGCCGGGACAGAAGATCCACGCCATGAACTGCTGTGCATCCATAGCATTCAGACGGACAAGAAATTCGGTGAAGCGTGATTTTCTTAATGATATACCACCAGGCACATCCATGTCGGCAGATCATCTTTCTTAAGACTGAAGGATACCGGAATACCACCGGCTATAGTGCCATTGTATCTTGAAGACTTGTGAAGAACTGATTATATAAATAAATGGGCAAATGCTTTTTATCATCCTGGAGGCTGTTATCTTCCGTCTGCCTATTATCTGTAATCTTTTGCCTGCTTTTTATTTTTCTATTTTGACCGCCGTGACCTTATACTCCGGTGTCCCGGTAATCGGGTCCCTGTGCTCTGACGTCAGCAGGTTGGTAAGTGTCTTTGAGAAATGGAAGGTGAGGAACACATTGCCCTTCTGGGAACGGTCGGTCACTTTCGCTTTCACTTTAATCTTTCCCCTCTTTGAAGACACCTTAACCCTGTCACCGTTTTTAATCTTCAGATCCCGTGCATCCTCAGGGCTTATCTCAAGAAGCTCTTCCGGAACAACCTCCATGATTTCCCTGATCTTTCCGGTCATGGAGCCGTTGTTGTAATGCTCGCGTATTCTTCCGGTAATGAGGGTAAAGGGATATTTTCTTCCGGCCATTTCTCCCGAATCCTTCTGATCAAGCGCCACGAACCTGGCAAGGCCGCCCGGCCGGGAAAAGAGGTCTGTATAGAGGGTTTTTGTACCGGGATGGTCCTTTGTCGGACAGGGCCACTGAAGGCTCTCATTTTCAAGTCTCTCATAACTGATTCCGCCGTAGAGTGGAACAAGGCTTGCTATCTCGTCCATTATCTCCGATGGATGGTTGTAGTGCATGGAGTAGCCCATCCGAGAGGCAATCTCACAGATCACTTCCCATTCCGCCTTTCCGGCAACGGGTTCAATGGCTTTTCGTATGCGCTGGACCCTGCGCTCGCCATTAGTGAAGGTCCCGTCCTTTTCCGCAAAGCTTGCCCCGGGGAGAATAACATCTGCATGCTTCGTCGTTTCCGTGAGGAATATGTCCTGCACCACAAGGAAGTCAAGTGACTTGAGCGCCTTTCGTACCTCGTGTACATTAGGGTCTGTCTGGGCAGGGTCTTCTCCGAGGATAAAGAGTCCCTTGAAGCGCTTCTCGATTGCCTCATCAAGCATCTCAACGGACTTAAGCCCGGCCTTGGGTGATATGGAGACCCCCCATGCTTTTTCAAACTTGGCGCGGATTTTATGGTCTGTCACGGACTGGTACCCGGGAAGCGTGGCCGGCAGGGGCCCGAGGTCTGACGACCCCTGGACATTGTTCTGCCCGCGGAGCGCCATGATGCCCGTTGAAGGCCTTCCGATATGGCCGCATACGAGGGCAAGGTTGGCAATGGCCATCGCGTTTTCCGTGCCTGACGTATGCTCGGTCACACCAAGGCCATAGACGATCATTCCCTTTTTCGCCTGCGAATACAGCCTGGCCGCTTCCACGATGGCCTCCTTTGAGACGCCCGTAATCTTTTCGACCCTCTTCAGATCATATTCCTTTACCTTGTCCCTGAGTTCTTTAAAGCCTTCGGTCCTGCTGCTGATAAACTCCTTGTTTTCCCATCCTTTTTTCAGTACTACATTAATAATGCCGTTTATGAGGGCAATGTTTGTCCCGGGCTTCAGGTTGAGCCATACGTCTGCACGTTCTGCCATCCAGGTCTTTCTCGGATCTCCCACAACAAGTCTGGCGCCTTTACGCAAGGCCTCCTTGAGATGGATGGAAACAATGGGATGGGCCTCTGTCGGGTTTGATCCGAACAGAAAGATCGTATCAATGTCATGCATCTGTTCCAGTGAATTGGTCGCAGCACCTGCTCCCAGGCTGGTGGCCAGACCGGCCACAGTAGGGGCGTGTCAGACACGGGCGCAACAATCCACATTGTTGCTCTTGAATACTGTCCTTACCAGTTTTGCAAGGAGAAAATTCTCCTCATTGCTGCACCGTGCCGATGAAAATGCGCCCAAAGCACTCGGCCCGTATTTCTCAAGGATCTCACCGAACCTCTTTGCAATAAGATCAAGGGCCTCGTCCCAGGTCGACTCAACATATTCACCGTCCTTTTTTATGATAGGGGAAGTTATCCGCTCGGAACTGTGTATGAAATCATATCCATAGCGGCCCTTGATGCACAGGTTCCCCCTGTTCACGGGGGCCTCATAGTCTGATGTGACCTTGACAACCTTCCCGTCCCTGATATTCAGATAGAAGTTGCAGCCCGTCCCGCAGTATGAGCAGGTGGTCTTCACCTTTGTCATTTCATAGGCACGGCCCTTGCCCCTTCCTTTTTTATCGATCAGGGCACCCGTCGGACAGGTCGAAACACACTGGCCGCAGAACTCGCAGTTATCAAGGGTACGGGGCCTGCCAAAGGCCGTATCCGGAACAGAGTTGAACCCCCGTCCCGAGAGTTCAATGGTGCCCGCCATGACAACATCGTTGCATATTCTTACGCACCTGCCGCAGAGGATGCACTTGTTGGGCTCAAAAATGATGAACGGATTATCATCCCGTATGGGCAGGTCCCAGGTTTCCCCGGCAAAACGCTTTCCATCAACTCCATATTCATAGGAGAGTGACTGGAGCGTACAGTCACCTGTTGCCTCGCAGGTCATGCAGTCATTGGGATGGTTTGAAAGAAGGAGAGCAAGGACACTCTTTCTCATTCTCCTCACCTCTTCCGATTCGGAAAAGATTTCCATCCCGTCTTTTACACGGGTCGTACATGCCGGCAGCGGCCTCGGCACGTCCTTGACTTCCACAATGCAAAGACGGCAGCCGCCGTAGGGTTCGAGCCTGTCATCATGACAGAGCGTCGGGATCCTGACCCCGGCCTTTTTTGCAGCATCGAGAATGGTCTCATCCCTGCTGCACAAAACCTGTCTGCCGTTGATCGTTATCTTCTGGTCTTTCTCTGACAAAACCGCCTCCTGTATAAATGAAAATCCCTAATACACACGTATAAATGCACAGGAATTATTCCCAGACATAATTGACCATGTCCATGAATTTTGCGTTCATCTGGCGCAGAATTTCACATATCTCGATCGTCATAACACGGAGAATGTTGAACGCTGTCTGCGGATTTTCCTGAAGAAGCTTATCCATGCTGCTTTTATAGAGAATAAATACCTTGGTGTCTTCAAGCGCTTCCACAGACGCTGAATGAGCCCTTCCATCGAGGATGGAAAGCTCGCCGAAGAAATTGTTTTCCCGAAGTACGGCAAGCACCTGTTTATGGCCTTCCCTGGTAACCCTGCACACCCGGACCTTTCCGTGGTCAATAATCTGCAGTCCCTGCTCAGATGTACCCTCTTCCCATACCATCGAGCCTTTCTTGTAAAATGCCTCCTTAAGGACCGAGGCGATTACCTCGATTTCGTCATCAGAAAGATCTCTGAAAAGGGTAATTTCCTTGAGACGCTCTTTGCTTAACATGATCGTTCCTCCTGCCTACATAATGGCATTAAACGGGCAGGCATCATAGCATGCTCCGCATTTAACACATTTGGATTTATCGAGTCTGGCTTTATTTTTAGGCTCCCATGTTATGGCGCCCGTGGGGCATACCCGCGCACATTTTCCGCACATCTTGCAGGTGTCCACATTTACCATGTATTGACGCAACGCCTTGCATACCCCTGCCGGACAGCGTCCATGTCTTATATGGGACTCATATTCCTCCCTGAAAAACCTGATTGTCGAGAGAACAGGGTTCGGTGCCGACTGCCCGAGGCCGCACAGGGAAGAGGACTTGATGTCCCCGCCGAGCTCTGTCAGGAGGTCAACATCTCCCTCTTTCCCGTTCCCCTCGGTTATCCTCGTCAGTATCTCGAGCATTCTTTTGGTCCCGATCCTGCAGGGCACACATTTTCCGCACGATTCATGCTGGGTAAAGGATATGAAAAACTTTGCCAGGTCAACCATGCACGTTGTCTCATCAACAGCCACCATGCTGCCCGAGCCCATCATTGACCCTACGGATGAGAGAGAGTCAAAGTCTACCGGAAGGTCGAGATGATCAGCAGGAATACACCCGCCCGAGGGCCCGCCGGTCTGTACTGCCTTGAGCCGGTTCCTGCCGGTCATTCCGCCGCCTATGTCCATTATCATCTCACCGAGGGACATGCCCATGGGGACTTCAATGAGGCCCGTATTTTTCACCTTTCCCGTAAGGGCAAAGACCTTTGTTCCCGTGCTCTTCTCCGTCCCGAAACCCCGGTACCATCCGGAACCGTTCAGTATAATAAGAGGGATATTGGCAAAGGTCTCGACATTGTTCAGAACAGTAGGTTTGTCCCACAGCCCCTTCACTGCCGACCTCCACAACTTTGCCCTCGGCATGCCCCTCTTTCCTTCAATGGAACGCATGAGGGCCGATGCCTCGCCGCAGACAAATGCCCCTGCCCCCTGTTTGATGTGTATGTCAAAATCAAAACCGCTCTTCAGTATATTTTTCCCGAGAAGGCCCTTCTTCTTTGCCTGTTTAATTGCGATCTCAAGCCTCTGTATGGCAAGAGGGTATTCGGCACGGATGTAAATATACCCCTGATGTGTGCCTATTGCATAGCCCCCGATGATCATTCCTTCAAGAACGGAATGGGGGTTGCCTTCGATAATGGCGCGGTCCATGAATGCCCCGGGATCGCCTTCGTCTGCGTTGCAGATTATATATTTCTCAGCCTCGGTAGACATGCTGCAGAATTCCCACTTCAGTCCGGTCGGAAATCCGGCGCCGCCTCTTCCGCGAAGTCCTGATGCCTTTACTTCCTCCGTGACTTCAAAGGGGGTCTGTGACAGGGCCTTTTTCAGCCCTTCGTATCCTCCGACATGAATATAGGCTTCTATGTCCTCAGGGTCTATCTGTCCGCATTGTTTGAGGAGTATCTTGGTCTGCCTGTCATGAAAGGCGTGGTACTCATCACCTGCGAGCCATTCAAACACAGGGTCACCACCGATAATGTGCTCTTCAACAATCCGGCTGACCTTGTCGGGGCTTATGAGCTGGTAAACATCCGTCTTGCCGTTGAGTATTATTTCCACGATAACATCCTTTGCGCAAAAACCACGGCATCCTGTTTTGTTGACACACTTTCTGGCGATGTCGGCCCTTATCCCCCGCACCCTGAGTTCATTCGCAAATTCATTTATTACATCCTGGCTTCCTGCAGCAAGACCTCCCGTGCCCACGCATACCTTTATGGTAAGGTCCTTTATGCCCGGGCCGCCTGCCTTTCTCTTCACCGGACGTCCGGCGGCAGCTCCTTTACTTCCGGTCTTTTTCCCTTTTGCCGGTGCTTTCTTTTTCTCTTTCGTCTTTGCCTTTACCGCCATTTTACCTGCCCCTGGTGTTCCCTTCATAATCTTTTAATATCGCTGATGCCTTATCAGGCGTAACGCTTCCGTACACTTTTTTATTAACAATCACCACAGGAGCTATACTGCATGCGCCTACACACGCAACGTTTTCAAGTGTGAAGTGCCCGTCCGCTGTTGTGTCCTCTCCCTCTGCAATCGCCATATCCGCCCTCATTCTGTTGATAATCGCTTCCGACCCTTTTACATGGCACGCGGTCCCGCAGCACGCAGTCACAATGTTCTTTCCCCGGGGTTTCAGATAAAACTGCGAGTAAAAGGTGGCAACACCGTAAAAATTGCTGGCAGGAATATTCAGTTTCTCAGAGAACCAGTTAACAGTGTCCTCTTTAATATAGCCAAACACTTCCTGCATATCCTGGAGTATGGATATGACGCTGCCGTTTTCGTTATGATACTTGTCCAGGATATTCTGACACTTTTTTTCTGACATGCGAACACCTCTTTTGATGATTATTTATCAGATATATAAGAAGCTGTATTTTATCTATTAGAATATGTCGAAGTCAATTCGAAATAAAAACATAAGGAAATATAATAAGCATCGAAACCTGGCGTCCGTTTTTCATCATAGGATACCATTAGATTAATGTGCGCCGGGCGTATATAATCTTATCAATACAATTATTAGTGAAACAGGGAGGGTGCATGAAATATCAGACGGGCAAAGCAGGAAGAATTATCGTTGCAAAATTCGATGATCACGATGATGTCCTCGGCAATCTCAACAGCATTGCGAAAAAAGAAAACATCAGGGCCGGCGTCTTTTATCTCCTGGGCGGAATGCGTGAAGGGAGAATTGTCGTGGGTCCTGAAACAGACGTTCTGCCGCCCCGGCCGGTCTGGAAAACCCTTGGTGAAAGCCATGAAATTCTCGGCCTGGGGACCATCTTCTGGCAGGGGGATGAACCAAAGATTCACGTTCATGGCGCCTTCGGGAAAAAGGACAGGGTCAAAGTCGGCTGCCTGAGGGAGGATTCGGAGACCTTTCTCGTGCTTGAAGCGATCATCATCGAAATGGAAGGGATACGTGCAACGCGGGAGTTTGACCCGGTCTCCGGCATGGTCCTGCTCAAGCTGTAAACAGAGAGCTAATACGCACCCTTTATCTTTATGCCCAGTTTTTTTATCTTGCTCCGTAATGTATTGCGATTGATGCCCAGGAGCCGGGCAGCCCGTATCTGGTTCCCTCTGGTCTCTTTCATTGCCATGAGAATAAGCGATTTTTCCACTTCCGGGATTACCATGTCAAAAAGATTAAATTTCTCAAACTTTTTTATATTTCGCATAAATCCCTTGAGTTTGGATTCCACGAACTTACCGATTGATCTGGCCTGCCGGTGCTTGAAGTCAAAATCCTCCAGTTCCAGAAGAGGTCCTTCCGACAGGATGCATGCCTTTCTGACGGCAATTTCAAGTTCCTGCTCATTTCCCGGCCAGTCATAGGCAAGGAGGTATTCCTTCGTTTCGCTCGAAAGCTCCTTCCGTTCCGTACCCATGTGCTCCACAGCCGATATGATGTATTGCCCTGCGAGCCCCAGTATGTCCTCTTTCCGTTCTTTTAACGGAGGAATGGCTGTCCTGTGTTCTTTGTTTGTCATAGCAAAGAGTATTTAATATATATCTGCCGGGGAGATGATCAATTTTTTTCTACAATGATATTATCAATCAGCCGTGAAGCGCCGATTCTGACGGCAAGACATATAACAGCGGCAAATATTAACTTCTGGATCGGGGCAAGGTTATGGGGATCAACAATGTCAACATAATCAATCTTTGCAAGCGGTTCGGATTTTATCACTGCTTCCACTTCCTTTTTCACCATTGACACATCATCCATGCCTCCGGATTTAATAAGCTCTTCTCCTGACTGCAATGCCCTGTAGAGAACTAAAGAAGCCCTTCGTTCTTCCTCACTCAGATAGGCATTTCTCGAACTCATGGCGAGGCCGTCAGACTCCCGTACCGTCGGACAGACTATGCATTCGATATCATAATTCAGCTCCTTGACCAGTTTCTTTATTACCACTGTCTGCTGATAATCCTTCTGACCAAAATATGCCCTTCGGGGCATGATGCTATTAAAGAGTTTTGCAACGATGGTCGCCACGCCGCTGAAATGTCCGGGCCGCGAAATACCGCAGAGGATGTGCCCGATATTTCCAATGTCTACGGAAACCGAAAACTCCTCAGGATACATTTCTTCCCTGTCAGGCATGAAAACCACATCAACAGGCAGGGCAGAGAGTTTCTCCATGTCACTGTCAGGGTCCCGCGGATAGTGCTGAAAATCTTCATCAGGGCCGAACTGGGAAGGATTTACAAAGATGCTTACAATGGTCCTGTCATTGTCTTCTAGAGAACGTCTGACAAGACTGAGGTGGCCCTCATGGAGCGCCCCCATTGTAGGGACAAAACCAATGGCCTTCCCTTCACAACGGAACCATTTGCTTACGCTCTGAATTTCCCTGACAGTTTTGATGAGCTGCATGTCATAAAAGATAATCTAATACATTAAAAAATAAACAAGAGGAAAGCGAATCACTAGTGTCGTGTCAACTTTAAGTTGTCGCGTTGTTTGGATTGTCATTCCCGCAAGCAAAGCGCGTCGGGAATCCTTTTGCAATAAGATTCCGGACAAGCCGGAATGACATCTTACACATGACACGAAACTAGTATAAATAAAAACAGGCTTTTTTTCAGTTACATTTTTTTTATTTCCCGCATGAGCGTACTGAACAGTTCCCGCTCTTTTACTGTCTTTACAACTTTGCCCTGCTTAAAAAGTATGCCCATGCCCTTACCGCCCGCGATTCCTATGTCCGCTTCCCGCGCCTCACCCGGTCCGTTTACAATACACCCCATTACCGCAATTTTTAAAGGCCTCCTGAGCCCGTCTATCCTGTTTTCAACTTTTTCCACAATTCCCCGTATGTCAATCTGACAGCGGCCGCAGGTGGGACAGGAAATAAGCTCCGGGCCTCTCTGTCTCAGATGAAGGGCTGCGAGGATCTCATAGGCAACTCTCACTTCTTCAACCGGATCTGCGGTGAGCGACACCCTCATGGTATCCCCGATTCCTTCTGACAGCAGTATCCCCAGGCCGATTGCACTCTTGATTGTGCCTGAAAAAGCAGGGCCTGCTTCTGAAATGCCAATATGAAGCGGATACCGGTATTTCCGGGAAAAGAGCCGGTATGCTTCAATTGTTTTGATTACATCCGATGCCTTGAGGGAAACTTTAATAGACCTGAACTTCAGGTCTTCAAGAATTCTGATATGTCTCCCCGCACTTTCTACAAGGGCCCGTGCTGTGGGATGTTTATATTTTCTTAAAAGGTCCTTTTCAAGAGACCCGGCATTCACCCCTATTCTGATCGGGACCCCTTTATCCCTGGCTGCATGCACCACTTCCCTGACTTTCAGCCTGCTCCCGATATTGCCGGGATTTATTCTCAATCCGTCTGCCCCGTTTTCCAGTGCCGTAAGGGCAAGCCTGTGATCAAAATGCACATCAGCGATGAGGGGGACTTTGGTCTTCTTCCTGATTGCTTTTATGGCACCTGCCGCATCGGCATTAAGTACCGCTACCCGGACCGCTTCACACCCTGCTGCCTGCAGTTTTTTTATCTGCGCAACTGTCGAAGGTACATCACGGGTGTCGGTTTTTGTCATGGACTGGACAACTACAGGCGCACCGCCCCCGATTTTAAGACCTCCGAGGATTATTTGTCTAGTTGATTTTGCTCTTGCCATTTCTGGCCTTATTATAGCCCTTGCGCTGATAGAGGTCTACTGCTTCAGCATGCTCTTCCCCCGTGGTTGAGAAGAAGTGTTTGCCGTTGTTCATGGCGACAAAAAACAGATAGTCGGCATCAGCGGGATAAAGGGCAGCCTTTATTGATTGAATGCCGGGAGAAGCAATAGGCCCCGGGGGGAGGCCGTTTATCTGATAGGTATTATAGCGCGTCACCCGACTCAGGTCCCTGGACCTGAAGCGTTTCCATCTCTTTTTTACTCCATACAGTACCGTTGGGTCAGCCTGCAGCTTCATGCCCTTCTTCAGGCGGTTATGGTATACTGCAGAAATCAGGGGCCTTTCAGAGTCATAGATTGCTTCCTTTTCAATAATCGAGGCAAGGGTCAATA
>JBFKMY010000040.1:0-11873 GCA_041629615.1 Thermodesulfovibrionia bacterium
TATATACAATCCAGACAGGGAGCTTTACGCGAAATGCACTTGCTCAAAAACAGTTTGATTCAATAGTATCCGCGTCGAATAAGAAAGAGATGGAATATCTGAGGATAGAAAAAATAGGGGAATATTATGCGGTAAGAATCGGGAAATTTAAGGATCGAGGGAGCGCAGAAAAAATGCTCCTGTCAGTCAGACATGAGATCCCGACAGCTTTCATAATGCAGGCCTATATAAAAGATGAAAGGATCAAGAAGATTCACAGGGGTTTATTGTCAGTCCATACGTCCGGATTGAAGGATAAGGAATTATCTGCCTTTGTTCCGGACAAGTCCAAACGAATATATAATGATAAAACCGTTAAGACAGCAGGGTCAGCAATGTATGCTGCAGATGCATCATCTGTCGATGAGCATGGGGTTGATGAGAAGGTATTGTCTGACCCCATACAGGAGAAGACATTACCACCGGACAATCAAAAACCTGTTAATACAACAGAGACAGAAATTGATACGGCAGATCATGCGATAACGGAAGACACCCGTGAAGAGGGTGATCATAATTTCCTGGCCAAAGAGGATCATGGGGCGCCGGAGACAGATGACCTGGAATTTGACTTCGAAAGCCTTGAAATGGAGGCCGAGGTGTACTATCACTTTCCAGATATTAAACCAACGTTAAAGCTCTTCACAGGTTACCGGTTAACTGATGTGAGTGATTCGGAAAGGGTGTTCGAATACGAATATGTAAACGATTCTCCTGCATTCGGCGGAGCCCTCAGGACTTTCAATTATCCGCACAGGATATATCTTGAACTCGATGGAATAAATGAGAAGGACTATTTTGGTGATGGACGTTATGCGTACCGTGACCTGGTGCTTCTCAGGTGGTTGAATACAACATCATACCATAACCTTGAAAATACCGAACTTATAGATGTTGACCCGTCTACTCCGACACCGGGCGTTGACAACAGAGACATCGACAATACATACGGAGTAAAAACGGAAATAAACCGCTTGAGTCTAAGATTAAAAACTCCCGATTTTCCCTTTCACGCTTACGTAACAGGGTTTCATCTGCAAAGAAAAGGGACTCAACAGCAAAGGAGTCTTTTAGGATCCGCATGGTGGAACAATATTCAGCGTATATCGCAGAGCAAAGATATTAACTGGAAAACAAAAAGTGTGGTTGTCGGAGCAAACAGCCATCTCGGACCGATTGAAGCAGATATCTCTCATAAGGAAAAGAGATTTGAGGCAGGTGGAGATTACGTGCTTTTCGACACCTATAGCCCCGCCGGATTCTTTCCTCCGGGTTCGGTACGGGCGGGAGGCACATATCCTCATAATCTCATTCCGGAACTTGAAAGCTCATCCAACAAACTCAGAATTCACACATCGTTTAATGGGAGGATTGTGGCCACAGCAACATTTTCCAGAAAGGACGGACTGAACACGGCAAGTGGAACATCGACTGATGTTTTCCACGGGGCTGGATCGGTAAGCTGGACACCTTCCGGCAATCTGTCCTTTTTCCTGAAATATTCGCATCGGGAGCTTGACACGGAGAATACACAGACTGCTTCGATAACGGATATCTCCGGATCAACATTGACCTATTCGGACGTAAAACCGTCCCTCTCATCAACCACAGACACCGTTTCTTTGACAGGGCAATATAAGCCGCTCTCAAAGGTAACATTAAGGGCGAAGTATTTCTATAAGATAATAGACAGATCAAATGCTGAATTATGGGCGATTCAGGATTCGGTCACGAGAAATAATGACATCTCTTTTTCCCTGGATACGCGAATCATAAAAAATATGACTATTAAGACAACCTATAGCTATCTGCTGATAAATGATCCTTCATACAATATCGAACCGCATCATGCCAATAAAGGTTCGCTATCAGTCTCATGGCTGCCCGTTGCCGGAATTAACTTGATGCTGAGCTACAGCGGAGCAAAGGAGGACCGAAAGGGACTCAGTTTTACAGACTCAGGGGATGCCCGGGACCGGGATGTAAGGGCTGACAATGTCATGGGGAGCGCTACCTTCCGGATACTGAATAATCTTTCTATGACGACAAGCTACGCATATATGCGTCATACGATAAGGCAGGACATTGTGTATGATACATTCGCGGGAGGTATTACGGATCATGACATTCTCATGAAACAGACGGTTGATGTTTATTCCGCCTCTCTTAATTATATGCCAGAAGACAACATGCGTCTTCTTGCCCGGATTACTCATACACAAAGTCAGGAAGACTTCTCTCCGGAGAGTCAGGACCTTCTCAGTCCTGTTTCAGTATCGTCATTTTCGCGCACCAGGTTGCGGGAGACTGTATATCAGTTCTCGGGTGGTTATGAATTCAGGAATAATTTTTCATGGGGCATCGAATATAAATACAAGAATTTTAATGATGTACTCGATAATATTCATGACGATGAAGAAGATGGAGACGCTCAAATCATATTGCTGACACTATCAAAAAGATGGGAATGAAACGAATAGTGAGAAATACAGGCCTTGTTTTAGTGATCCTGGCAATTTCACTTGTCTCCGGACATCATGTCCACGCCAAAACTATCGGCGTTATCATGACCGGAGATGTGGAATTTTATAATGATATCCATAAGGCATTTATTGATAAAATAAAAGAGGTTGTAACCACCGAGAAAATAGATATTATTATCCAGAAACCCATGCCTAACTCCATGGCGTGGATCAATTCTGCAAGAAAACTTGTTGCTATCGGTTCGGATTTCATCATCTCATATGGCTCGCCTACAACATTAATGGCAATGAGAGAGGCATCTGGCATTCCGGTTTTATTTGCCGGCGTTTATTCCCCTGAATCTTTGAATATAACTGGCAAGAATGCCACGGGAATCAGTTCAACTGTGTCGATCGAATCCACGATTCACTACCTGGATGGAATCAGGAAAATATCCACACTGGGCGTTCTCTTCAGTAAATCTGAAAAAGACACGATATTACAGGCAAAAGAAATAAAACAGCTGGAAAATAAGCTGGGCTTCAAGACTGTGCTGATTGATGTTAAAAATATTGTAAACAGGTCAAAAACAAAGAGCGTGGATGCATTTCTCATGACCACCAGCAGTGCGTGTTTCAGGGCCATCGGAGATATCGTTGACATAGCACGACAGGACAATAAGGCGACGGCCTCATTAATGGGGGGGTGCTCAGATAAGGGGGTAATACTGACCGTGTCACCAAATCCGGTAGAGCAGGGCACAGAGCTGGCAAAGATTCTGAAGATGGTACTCGGGGGATCAAAACCTTCGGATATACCCTTTAAAAGGCCCAGGCAAATTGACGTGGTGGTTAACCTTAAAGAGGCAAAGGCCTTAAAACTTGATATACCAGCCAAGATGCTTGGTCGTGCCACAAGAGTAATTGAATAATGACAGGAAATAAATTTTTTAACGTGGTATGGAAACTATGAGAAAACAAAATCAGAATCGCCTGTCTCGCCAGTTTACATCGGTCTTGTTTCTGATTCTTCTTGTTGATACGTTCATTGCCGTTGCGATTGCCGGTTTTCATATCAGGAATGAATATATTGTGGCGATGCAATCCCGTGTAGTCACCATAGGGAACAATCTCAAGATGTTTCTGCAGGAAATACTGGAAATGGGCATGCCGATTGATTCATTGGCAGGCATTGACCGGGAGCTGGAAAAGAACGTAATGAAAAACCTGGAAGCCAAATATGCCAATGTGGTTGATCAGAACAGCAAGGTGATATACAGCTTTCCGAAACACACAGAGGATGAGGCATTTAAACCGGACATTATTCTTCCCCTCTTGAAAACCAACACACAAAAAACGTTCCTGACAGGATCAGTCTACAATACATTCATCCCGATCGTGGACCCGCTCAGCGACAGTGTTGTGGGCGGTATTAATATCGGGATTCCAAAAATATTTATCTTTACAAAGACTATGAACACGCTTCAAAATATTATTTACACCTTTGTCGCTTTTATAGTCGTCACGATCGTGCTTCTTTATTTGACCACGAAACATACGATAAAACCTCTTGAAGTATTGACTCATGCCGCGCTGGCACTTGGAAAAGGCGACCTGACGGCACGTGCAAACGTTGACGCAAAGAACGAAATCGGCTTGCTCGCTGAGTCCTTTAATGATATGGCCGAGCGACTGGAGGCGGACCACGATAAATTGACCGCCTATACGGTTGAGCTGGAAAGCAGGAACAAGAAACTGTATGAGGCACACGAGCATATCCTGCAGAGAGAGAAGAAGCTGAAAGATGCCCAGTCACAAATTGTTCTCAGCGAAAAAATGGCTTCTCTTGGTGTCCTCATAGCAGGCGTAGCACATGAAATAAACACACCGGCTGGAGCAATTGCCAACGTAGCAAGCGACTTGCGCGAAAGGATAAAAGCAATCACGAACGACCAGATGAATATTCATGATCTTACACGTGAGGAATTGGACCTGCTGCGTTCGTTTACTGATGAATTCATAAACGGTGAATTTATCGCCGAGGGCAAGCTGCAGTGGAAAAAAGGCCGTGAGGTTCGGAAATGGCTTGCCGAATCAGGAGTTGAAAACGACAAAGATGTTGTCACCGTGCTTTCAAAGTACAACCTCCTCGATAAAGAGCGGTTGGTTCAATACGCAGGTCTTCTCAGGAAACCATGGACGGTGAACCTTCTGGACTCCATAGGCACCATTCACATAGGCATGAAGATATGTGAATCAAGCATCAATAAAATCAGCGAAATTGTTAAAGCTCTGAAGTATTATGCCTATACAGACATGGACAAGACATCGCTTATAGACATCAACGAAAATATCCAGAATGTCCTTGTCCTGATGCACAACAAGTTGAAGTACAACATCGACGTGGAAACGGACCTTAAACCGCTTCCACGCATTCACTGTACCAGTGAAATCAGCCAGGTGTGGACGAATCTGGTCTCCAACGCCCATGACGCAATAATGGAATGCAGGAATCCGGGCGGGCAGGGCATTCTTCAGATAAAAACCGGAGAAGAAGAAGGCTGGATCAATGTTCATATCACTGATAACGGAAACGGAATTTCAGATGAGAATAAAAGCAAGATGTTTGATCCCTTTTTCACTACAAAGGGAATAGGCAAGGGGACAGGCCTGGGGCTCTCTATCGTCTCAGGAATTATTAAAAAACATAAAGGGCAGATTTCGGTGAAGAGTATTCCGGGAGAGACCACGTTCACCGTATCACTGCCAAAGGAAAACGGAGACGGGGGGGAAGCCAATGAACAGTAACCTGTATCATCTCATCTTTATTGATGACGACAAGGATTTTCTTAATTCCATGAGTATGACGGTAACTTCAAAATTATTAAAGGAAAGTGATGGATTCGAAATTGAGTCCCATTTCGTGAGCAATCCGAATGAAGGACTTGCCTTTGCGCAGGAACTGACAGATGAAGAGGAAAAGATCGCCGTCATTATCAGTGATCAGCAGATGCCGCTAATGACGGGAATAGAATTCATAGAGAAGGCAAATAAAATAGTCCCCAAAGCCATCAAGATGCTGCTTACAGGACATGCGTCACTTGATTCCGCCAAGTATGCTATCAATCATCAGATTCTTGATCAATATGTTTCTAAACCTATTGAGGATTATGACCATTTTATTTCTCTGATCAAGAACGCCATTCAGACTTTTCACTTGCGGGAAGAAAAGGAGCGGGCTGAACTGGAAATCAGGCGATACGTATACGAACTGGAACAGTCCAATGAGAGAATCAGGAGCATGCACAGTGCTGCCGAGAAGATTGCTTACCTGGCGCAGGGCTTTAAGAAACTCGACCTGGACGAAGTATTTGACCTGATCATCAACAGGCTCCCGTCTATTTTCAATGCACAATATTCATCGCTTTTTCTCCTTAACGAGGAGGAAAACTGCCTGCAAATGGTAAGGAGCAACTACCTGGATGAGCCCTTCAGAAAACCATTGGATGGGAACGATGAATCTCCAATGATAGTTGCCCTCAGACGGAATGAAATACTCGTGGTCCCCGAAATCAAACAGGCGCCTTACGATTTTCTGCATAAAAATTGCCTCGGGAAATCCTGTATAATCATCCCGTTTCTCATAGGCAGCGACGAAAATGCAGGAGACATCCTCGGTGCCTCGGAAGGGCTCAAGGGCGTGCTGAATCTGGGCAACATCATTAATATGGACAGTGAAGATATCGTCAACTATGCTGCTTCACTTATTCGCAATATACTCGGAATAAACATCCTTAATGCACGACTTTATCAAAAGACGCAGCGGCTCGCCATCATTGACAGTCTGACGGGTTTGTACAACAAGCACATATTCATGGAGTTTTTGAGAAAAGAATGCGATTATTGTGAACGCCATGGAGTGCCGTTCTATATGTCAATCTTTGATGTTGACGATTTCAAGGCTATTAACGATACGCATGGGCACCGAATTGGCGATGAAGTTCTGAATCAACTCGGGCTGATATTAAGAAGCTCTTCAAGGAAGTCTGATATTGTCGCCCGGTTTGGCGGGGAGGAATTTTCGTGTATCATCCACGAAGATGACGAGGAGAGCATTATCGCCTTTCTTGATCGGATTCGCATGGATATCTTTCACAGTAAATTTCCCGCCTCCATTCGTCTGAGTATCAGCATTGGGGTGACCCGTTACTATCCCAAGAGTCAGGACAACGTGGAAAAACTGATCGACAGGGCAGATAAGGCTCTGTATCAGGCCAAAAACAACGGAAAAAATATGGTTGAAGTTTCTTTTATCCATGAAGCTACTACAGAATTATAAAAAGAAGTCAGAATCGTTCATTATCTGTCTGGATGATGACAGGGAGTTTTTGCACTCGCTCAAGCTCTCCCTCCCCATGAAGTTCAGTGAAGAGCCGGGCTACGACATCCTGTTTATGGATAATCCGGTCGAGACCCTCGCGGTGATCAGGGAACTTGTGGAAGAAGAAGAAGAGATTGCACTCATCATGACCGACCAGATGATGCCCGATATGAAGGGCATTGACTTCCTGAAGGAAGCCATGATACTTTCCCCCGATTCCATGAGGGTGCTTCTCACGGGACATGCCGGAATGGACTCGGCCATTGTTGCTATTAATGAAAATATACTCGATAAATATTTAACAAAGCCAATCAGGGATTTCGAGGACCTTGTATTTACTCTCAAGAGATTGTTAAATGAATTTAACCTCAAAAATACCGTCGACATCCAGCATCGTGTCATCCTTGACTTGTATCAGTTCAGTAATTCTCTCAATACTCTTAACAGTCTCGATGAAATTCTGGAGCATGCAGTTACCTTTACGCGTGCGGCGCTGAAGTGCGACAGGATATCGATTTTGCTGGTTGATCAGGGCATGCTGTGCATCAAGGCCAGTGTCGGTATTCCGGAGGATGTTACGAAGCGCATTCGGATTCCCCTGGGGAAAGATATTGCAGGCATGGTGTTTAAAAATAGAGAGCCGATACTTGTAAAGAATATCGATGAGATCCCCTGGATAAAAGACAGGATTAATAATGAGTTTAAGTCTTTTATCAGCGCTCCGGTAATTTGTGCGGAACTATCTTCCTTTGATGTACCCCTGGGTGTTATTAACGTGACCAATAAGAGAGACAACGAGCCGTTTAGCGATCATGACTTGCAGACTCTTTCCTTTATAGCAAATACGGCATCGATTGCAATAAATAATCAGCAGAACCGTCTGATGCTGGAACAAAGCTGCTTTGACACAATAAGGGCCCTTATCATGGCCCTTGAGGCCAGAGATCCATACACAAAGGGGCATTCGATACGTGTTATGGAACTTTCGGCTGGTATTGCGCAGAATCTCGAACTTGACCATCATGCGATAAGGACCATCAAGGAAGCTGCTATTCTCCACGACATCGGTAAAATCGGAATCCGTGATGATGTGCTCCTCAAGGCCGGTCGTCTGGACCCTGATGAACTCAGTGAGATCAGGAAGCATCCCGTAATCAGCAGTTCTATCGTAAAACCCTTATCCTCTCTGGGGGAAGTCGGGGAGATTGTGAGACAGCATCATGAACGGTATGATGGAAATGGTTATCCTGACGGACTGAAGAAAGAAGCAATTCATCTCGGTGCCAGAATCATGGCAGTGGCTGACGCATACGACGCCATGTCTTCCTGCAGGCCATACCGTCAAGCTCTTGCGCCGGATGAAGTTATGAAGGAATTCCGGAGTGAATCAGGCGCTCAATTTGATCCAGCGTGTGTTGATGCCCTTATAAAATTAATGAGCGAGAATAAGGAAGCGGAAAATAAACCGGAATTTGAAGCGAACAGAAAAAATAGTGTACAGTGAACCTGATCAGTATGGAGAAAACCGGGGGACGTTCCCTGCATCTCTCACAATGTAACCGGCAGTTTCCCTGTCAGGGTAATTTCACCATTTAAGCATTTAACTACAGAGTACTGTGCCTGCCGGGACGTATCATAGGCAGCGATGAGAACATCAGCTTCGGGAAAATGTCTGAGTACATAGGGACTGCCGAAGGAGATGACGAATGAATTGTGCGATTTTATTATGAGTTCTTTTATTAACGTGATATCCTCAGACCTGATACCCGAACTGCCTGCCCAGGCAGCAATGCTCGTGAAAAGAGCAATGATGATTGTGTCCTTAAGAAGGGCGCCTTTGCAGTCCCGTACATTGATGCTTTCCGGAATAACATTTTTTATTGCAGACAGGTCATGTCTGTTTTCATCTGCAGTAAATATGAGCGATGCGTTGTGCATGTCCTTAACGGGCAGCATCCCCGGTTTTTCCTTCAATATGGTTATGGCCCTGTCTGAGATTGAGCTCGACAGCACCGCATGCTCGCAGTAATTAACTTCGGTCTCCCTGATGTTTTTTATTTTTGACTTATGCTTCAAAATCCTTTCTGCCGCGGTATCAATGATCTCCTCCCTGACATCTCCTGATGCAAGGGCATGTTTCATTTCTTCAACAACGGAACCGGCGTCTGCAGGATGGAGCAGGATATCCACTCCTGCGTTTAAACACTTTGAAGGGACGTTTTCAACTTCATTCAGGGCGTGCATGTTCAATGCATCGGTGAGGATCAGGCCTTCGTACCCGAGTTCAACCCGTAAAAGATCGTTTATCACCCTGCCGGACAGAGATGCCGGGAGATCGTCAAGTGCCGGAACAGTGAGGTGGCCGACCATAATGCTGCTGACACCTGCTTTAATGGCTTCAATGAACGGGAACAGGTCCGTGTCATTCAACTCCATGAAGGATTTTGAGATGACCGGAAGGGATATATGGGAATCAATGGCAGTGTCCCCGTGCCCGGGGAAATGCTTGGCACAGCTGAGAAGCCCCTTTTTTTGCAGGGTCCTGACATACATCCTTCCGTACCATGCAACCACCGCGGGATTGTCAGAAAAGGCCCTTGTGCATATAATCGGATTATCGGGGTTCTTATTGACGTCAAGAACCGGGATCAGGGGCATATTGATTCCCACATCAATGGACTCGCAGGCAATGGCCCTGATCACATCTCCAAGGGCCTTCACGCTGTTGAAGTTATGAATATCTGTGGCTGCTGCTATGGCCATCTGACCGGGGAAAAGGGTAGATCCATGGATTTGCTGGCCCACCCCTCTCTCTATATCGGATGCTATGAAGAGGGGGATAGTCGACATGGATTGCAGGTGAGCGATAAAATTCTTCACCTCATCCTTTTCCCCGCCAAAGACGATAAAACCCCCGATCCCTTTTTCTGCAAGGGCGAGGACCTCCTCCTGATAAGAGGGTGAGGAGAGCCTTTCTCCATCAAGCCTGTTAATAATAAGTTGATAGAGTTTCCGCTCGATATCAGGCATAGGACATTATAAACTAACTGCTTCGCAAAACTCCTTATTTCTTGCAGACAGACTGGATCTCCGGTCACGGGTTATGAACGTTTGTGCTGCCTCAGGAACTGCCATATTATTTCAGGAGCATCAAATCCCCTTAACGGATGGTTTCTGTCAAGTGTACCGGTAAAATATTTGCTTGGCCATATATGTTTCCATTCTTCTATTGAATACAGGACAACTGAATTGGTGTTGTTATGGCCGGCCCATGTCTTCTTTGTAATCAATCCGTTGTACAGTAATTCTGTATGTGGAACTACCTGTATTTTATTGTAATCGACCCAGAGGCCAATCGATTGTTCGACAGAAAAATATTCGCGCGGCCCTCTTTTCAGAGGACTCTTTCCGCCTCCATAGGGGACCTTAAGATCATCTTTGCCGTGAAATGATATCAGGGGGACAGGGTGTTCCGGCGGAGTGAGCCGATAGAGGGGACTGTTCTCTGAAACCCTGCTGTTCAGGGATGCAGACACTGTGGATAGTGCTGCAATGGTGTGCGACCTTTCGGCAGCATAACGGTAGGCAAGCATTCCGCCATTGGAAAACCCCGCCATATAAACACGATTGCTATTAATAGTAAAACGTTCTTGAACATCAGCAATGACCCTGTCAAGAAAGCCTATGTCGTCAATATTGTCAGAAGCTGCCTTGCCGCAGCAGTGTCCGGCATTCCAGTGCTGGAGGAACCCCAGAATGCCAAATGCCCCGTTGGGATAGGCAACAATGAAGGTTTCCCTGTCTGAGAGCTCACTGAATCCGCTCAGTTTTTCTACTTCCTTTGCCGTGCCGAAGGCCCCATGAAGAACAATGAGTAATGGCACTGATATGCCGTGCGTATACTGTTTTGGTACATGAACAAGATAACTGCGGCGGACTCCGTAAACCCTGAGGGGCATTTTTTTGATATATGTACCCGGCTCAGGGACGCCGGACTTTGAAAGCGTCATCGCACATCCAAAGATGATGACCGCCACGATGAGGACGAGTGTAAGAGGGATGGGGAATAATCGCATTACCTGCAGACCCTCTCAACGCAGCACCGTGACCTGTCGAATATGTTCATTTAAGGTGTCTCCTCATTATGTGTTATTATTTATTATACATGGTCAGTATTTGAAGATAAGGAGAGTGAGCTCTTATTTCGGAAGATCTTTATGATGTAATAATCATAGGAGGAGGGCCTGCGGGTCTGACAGCAGCCCAGTATGCTGCGCGCTCCCGGTTAAAGACGATTGTCCTTGACAAATCCCCTTCAGCAGGGGCACTGGCATATTCAAGTAAAATTGAAAATTACCCGGGGATTACAGGGCCTGTTACGGGCGCTCAGTTGCTTGACATGTTCCGGAAGCAGGCGCTTACGTTTGGTGCAGAGTACAGGGAGATGCAGGTGGCTGGCGTCAATTTTGACCAGGACATAAAGGAAGTACACGGAATAGAGGGGACATTTAAAGGGAAGACAGTCATTGTTGCCACCGGGTCAATGGGGAGGAAACCGGGCATCCCCGGCGAAGAGGCATTTCTCGGCAAGGGAGTGAGTTACTGCGCTACCTGTGACGGGGCTTTTTTTAAAGGCATGACAGTGTGTGTTGTCGGGGATTCAGAAGAGGCCCTTAAGGAAGCCGGGGTGCTGGTGCGCTTTGCAAAAACGCTGTATATCATTACCCCCTTAAAAGAGCCTTCTTTTTCTGCTGATGATCCTTCGCTGTCCCCGGAAAAAGTCCGGGTCATGACCAGCAGCAGGGTCGCCTCAATTCAGGGCACTGATATTGTCACCCATATTACCGTCAGGAACACGGAGAGCGGTGAAGAGCAGCAGATACCCATGGACGGGGTGTTTATTTATCTTGTCGGCAGCAGGCCGGTCGTTGATTTCATGAATGCTTCACTGCCGCTGAGCGAAAAAGCCTGTGTGTTGACCCACAGGACAA
>JBFKMY010000041.1:0-11803 GCA_041629615.1 Thermodesulfovibrionia bacterium
AGCATTTTTCCTTGTTAAATTATATCACACGCGGTCTTTCATAAAGGACGTTATCTGACTATGGGCAGGGCAGGGGATACAGTGCCGTATTCTCAATGTGATCCGCGAAGAGTCACGGAAGATATTGTCTGTTTATACCTTCAAGCGCTCCATACTATTCAATTCTTATTGACTTTACATTTCGTTCAAAAGTATATATAATGTCGACAAATATTACATAAATTGAATTGTATTATGATAAATTATCAAAATAGTTTACATATTGTTTGAGAGGAAGATTTTAACTTGTTTATAAATCAATCAGTTTAAGCTTTGGCACTTAAATTGCTAATCAATAAAAGAATCTATCATCATGGATGAGAATACAGTTGGGGGCATTTGACGCCCGGAGATAAAAGGAGCAGCGAATGAGCACGACATCAGTTCTTTTTGAACATAAAGAATATACAGGACATATTTACGCAGAAGAACGCACAACGAATAAAGACCTCAAAGAACCTGAAAAAAACAAATTATTTCAGGTCCTCAGGCGCAGGATTTACGGGACTATTATAGACACCATTAAATCGGCGCTTCTCATATTTGTATGCCTGCTGTTGTATAAGGTTTCGGGCCTCCACGCATGGTGGATTCATCTGGTGGGACAAATTATCTGAATAGTGTATGTGATTCCCTGCAGGCTCGTCTGCAGGGAATTCTGCGCTGAACTCTCAAATCGCCTTACAAGTGCTGTACATGCAACTCTTGACGTTTACAGATATGATACCCTTATACAATCTTTCCTCTCTTACTAAAAAATTCACTTAATGCAAGTCGTATGACCGCACCCCGGGACCACTTCTGCTTCATTTCTTTTGAATACTCCTCAGCAAGTTCCGCCAGTGCTTCAAGAACCTCCTCTTCGAGATAGACGGTCGTCTGCCTTAACTTTTCATGGTCTTCAGACATGGCGATTCTCCTTTTACTAAGAGATACGGCACAGCTTTATACTATAATACAGGAACATGATTGCTCTTTTGTCGTCATTGATGTTTGAATCGGACCAGGTCCTTTCCAGAATGAAAAATGTCCGGGCCCGTGAAATAGCGGGAAAAACTGTATGGTATGGAAGGCTTCAGAAGACGGAGGTGCTGCTGGTAAATACGGGCATAGGCAAGGTTAATGCAGCCCATACAGCGACGTGCATCATGGAGAACTTCCGGGTCAGCCGAATTATTAACCATGGAATAGGCGGCGCCTATCCCGGATCAGGCCTGAACGTCGGGGATGTTGCCATAGCATCAAAAGAAATTGCAGGCGATGAAGGAGTGGTTGACGTAAAAGGATGGGGAGGAATGCGACGGTTAGGGATCCCTCTGGTAGAGGCGGCGGGCAAAAAATATTTTAATGAGTTCCCTCTCATGCTTCCGTCGCAGGACTTGTATGACAGAGGACAGAACAGGAATTACAGAACAGAATCCGGCAACTTTGTAACAATCGCAGCTGCAACAGGGGAGCAAAAGCGGGCACGGGAACTGGAAAAACGGTTTAAAGCGGTGTGTGAAAACATGGAAGGTGCGGCAGTCGCACAGGTATGCGTCATGTATAAAGTTCCCATGATCGAAATCAGGGGCATAAGCAACAGAGTGGGGGTCAGGGACAAAAGGACCTGGAACGTAAAGCGCGCTTCAGAACATTGTCAGGAGATTGTATTACAGGTGATCGGTCCTCCCTTTCTCTGAAGAATATGATACAGTATAAAAAAATAATGTCCTGAAGATAACATCAACATGCAGGAGAAATTGTGTTGTTCCATTCCCGGGTGAAATGTTTTTGCCGCACCGTTGCCGTCATTATTGTGCTCACTACCGTATGCCCGTTCTTTGTTCCCGGTGTTGCCGCAAAGAAGGGCCGTGATGCAGAAACAGGGAAGCACTTTCTCTGGTCAGTTGCATCGGAGCGAAATACGATTTACCTGCTCGGGTCTGTTCATATACTGAAAAAAAATTCCTATCCGCTGCCTCAGGCAATTGAGAACATATACGGGTGCTGCAAAACAGTAGTGTTTGAAACTGACCTTGATGGAATGAATGATCCGGACTCCCAAAAAATGATAATGAAACGGGGTCTCTACCCTCAGGGGCACACATTATCCGGAAATGTTTCCCGGGAAACCCATGCATTGCTGAAAACGAGGCTGGAAGCCTCCGGACTGTCAATTGCACAATTTGACCGTTTTAAACCCTGGTTTGTTGCGATGACAATAACGGGACTGGAGCTCCAGAGGCTGGGGTTTGATCCTGATCTGGGGATAGACAGGTATTTTTATGAAAAGGCAAAGCAGGAAAAAAGAGACATGGTCTTTCTCGAAACAAACAATTTTCAGCTCAATCTCATGGCTTCTCTGAATAAAAGGCATCAGGATTCATTCCTCAGGGGTGTGCTTAAGGAACTTGACGTCATTGAATCGCTCGCTTCTGAAATGCTTGATGCATGGAACACGGGAAATGGTGAAAAGCTGGACAGCATTTTAAAAAAGAGCAATGCTGAAGATCCGGAAATCTATGACCGTTTTTTTGTTCAAAGAAACAGGAAATGGATTACTCACATTAAAAGGTTGATGAAACAGGATAATGATGTCCTGATAATTGTGGGAGCAGGCCATCTCGTCGGAAAGGAAAGTGTCATTGATCTTTTGATAAAAAAGGGGTACAGCGTGATGCAGAGGTGAGCGCTGTGTCCTTTTCATGCCACTGCTGCCCCGGGTGAAAAGCGGAAAAATAATGCTATCGGACATTACTGAAGGCAATACAAAAACTGACGGCAGGGACTTTGGCTTCTGGTTTGTGGGCCGGATAGACAGGTGGTGCAGGGAGAATGGCCTGCCCTTTGACGCGGAACACTATGGCCTTCGAAACACAGGAGACATCGAAATCAAATGGGGAATATATAAAAAAGGCGAGGTGCGGGACAAATGGGCATCCTTTTCACATAAAACAGCAATGAGTGTCCTCATTCGGGGAGGTTTTACGTTTATCTTTCGTGAGATCAATAATCAGCAGGCGCAAAGAGAAGTGCGGCTCAAACGTGAAGGTGATTATGTGATATGGCAGGAAGACGTTGAGCACACGTGGAGAATGGAGGAAGATTCAGAGATCCTCACGCTTCGCTGGGCATCGCACTAACGCAGAGAGACCCATCTTTCCCGTTGTATCTTTCTTAAGAAATCCATAATAAAGCCGATAAATACGTAAGGCTATGACCTAGGGTGTATGAGCATCCCTGCAAAGCAGATATTTCAATTTTATTGGAGTAGCGTGATGAGTTCAACGACGTACGCAGATAAAGATACTCTATGAAAAATCTGTCCCTTATTCAACGCTTTTCCCTTATTTCACTTGCAGCAATGATCGTTTTTGCCATTGCCTTCGGAAAATTGCTGGGAGAATCAATGGAGCGGCAAATGCTCCAGGGCTCTATCGAAGAAACAGCGGATATTGTACATCAGAATGTTGTAAAGCATTTTGCACGGGAAGAACTGGTCCTGCCGAAAACAGGCAGGGCGTATGACGACTTTGCAGAAGAAATAGAGCATCTTTCGTTAGGCGGGGAAATAGAGAATATCGAGATATGGAACAGAGATATGGTTGTAGTGTGGGCACGGGACAGAAAGAGTGTCGGAAAACATTTCCCTGATAACAATGATTTAAAGGAGGCCCTCAAGGGAAAGGTGGTCTCTGAACTGACGAACTCCGAAAGCGAGAAGAAGGATGAGGGCCATTCCCCAGAAATCCGGGTGAACAATTCCGGAGGTGCGGAAAGAGAGGGACATCACGACCACGGACATGAAAAAACGGCACATGAGGTAAAGAGACTGCTGGAACTCTATGTACCGCTGATGTTCGGAGATGAGGATGACAGCGAGGTCATGGTGGTTTTTGAAATATACCGGAACATCAATCATCTCTATCATAACATTGCGCATCATAAGAGACTTATATGGTACTGGACGAGTGCCGGGTTTACTGCCCTGTATGTTGTTCTTTTCGGGATCATGTGGAACGCATCAAGACGCATGAACATGCAGACAAAGGAGATTAAGCAGTCGAAACAGGACTGGGAGGAAACGTTTAACTCAATTACCGATATGATCACTGTTCATGACAGGGAATTTAATATTGTCCGCGCTAACAGATCGGCTAAACAAACGCTCGGTCTGCCTTCTCTTGAAACTTCCATAAAATGCTATAAATTTTTTCATGGGTCCGGGGAGGTCCCTCAGGGGTGCGCCGGCTCACAGTGTGTGCATATGGGGACAGCTTCGTCTACCGAGTTTTTCGAACCCCATTTAAATAAATTTATCGAAATAAGGGCCATCCCGAGGATAGATGAGAACCACAATATGGACGGATTGATTCATGTGGTCAGGGACATTTCCGACCGTAAGCGCGATGAGGAATTGATACAGACCCAGCTGGACCGTCTCAATGCCCTGAGATCGATTGACAGGGCGATCATCGGCAGTATTGATATGAACATTACGCTCGATATTTTTCTGGACCAGACAGTGAGACATATGAATGTCGATGCTGGCACTGTTCTGCTCCTGAACAATCATGCACAGACACTGGAGTATGTGATGAGCAAGGGATTCCGTTCACCGTCACTCAGGCAGGTCCGGCTTCGTCTCGGGGAAGGGAATGCAGGATGCGCTGCGTTAGAAAGACGTATCGTGGGTGTTCCTGATCTGAGACATTATAAGGGTGGGGCAGGGAGCCCGAAATTTATTGATGATGAAGGCTTTGTTTCCTGTTTTGCAGTGCCGCTTATTGCAAAGGGACAGGTCAAAGGAGTGCTCGAACTGTATCATCGTTCTGCCATGGAAACGGATGCAGACCGGCTTGAATTTCTTGAAGCCATTGCAGATCAGGGTGCAATTGCCATTGACAATGCTACGTTATTCAATGATCTTCAGAAGTCCAATGTTGAACTTGCTCTCGCTTATAACTCTACCATCGAAGGGTGGTCCCGTGCTCTTGACCTGAGGGACAAGGAGACAGAGGGGCATACACAGAGAGTAACAGAAATAACGATCCACGTTGCAAGGGAATTAGGCATACCGGAGGAATCGGTTGTACATTTCAGGCGGGGCGCATTATTGCATGACATTGGTAAAATGGGAGTGCCCGATAATATTCTCCTGAAGCCCGGACCCTTGACAGATGACGAATGGGAGATCATGAAAATGCATCCGGAGTACGCATATCAAATGTTATATCCAATCGAATATCTGCGGCCCGCTATTGATATCCCGTACTATCATCATGAAAAGTGGGACGGATCGGGGTATCCAAAGGGCCTTAAAGGTCACGATATCCCGATTTCAGCAAGGATCTTTGCCGTAGCGGATGTGTGGGATGCACTTCGCTCCGATCGTCCGTACCGGGCTGCATGGTCGAAAGCGAAGGTGGTCGAACATATCCGTGCCCTTTCAGGCACACATTTCGATCCCCGGATAGCACGCGTTTTTCTGCAGCTGGTCGATGCCATGGAAGAACAGGTTGTCAATTATTCATAGTACGTATATCCCCGGCTCGGGACAGAGAAAACATCATTGGATATTATTTTCTGAAAATGATCGTTTGTTCGAGGCCTTTTCGTCCAGGTTTGCCGCCGGGTTCGGCAGGATGTCCAAGGGCTATCACGGCCATTAACTCCAGTTCTTCATTACTCCCTGTGAGTGCCCGGACCTTGTCTTTGTTTTTCAGGATCTCGCCAAGCCAGACAGCACCCAGACCCAGGGAATGAATATACAAAAGCATGTTCTGAACACAGGCACCCACAGCCTGGGCATCCTTGGTCCTGTCATAGCTTTCGGAATGGTCCAGAAAAACAGCAATTAATGCATGGGCAGCTAATATGATTTTCGAATAATGCGTGAGAGAGGCAACCTCTGATTTTAATTCGCGATCCCTTATCACTGCAAATTTCCACGGCTGATTGTTTAATCCTGAAGGCGCCCATGAACCGGCCTCAATTATTGCATCGATGATTTCATCGGGGACCGGGGCATCGGTAAATTTTCTTATGCTCCGCCTTGTTTTTATCAGGGAAAAAATGTCCATAGAGAAAAAAGAGGGCCGGGCATTTATCCGGCACTGGGCAATTTGATTTTTTGCTTTCTCATCATTAAATATTCATTTATGAAGTCGTCTATGTCCCCGTCCAGAACGGCATTGACATTCCCTGTTTCACAGCCTGTCCGGTGATCTTTTATTAATTGATAGGGCTGGAGCGTATATGACCTGATCTGGCTGCCCCAGGCAATGTCCTTTTTCTCACCAATAAGTTCATCCATTTTCGCGTCCTGTTCTTTTTGCTTGATGGCGAACAGTCTTGCCCTGAGCAGCTTCATTGCCACGGCCCTGTTTTTATGCTGGGACCGCTCATTCTGGCAGCTTACCACAATCCCGGTGGGATTATGGGTGATCCTTACCGCTGAGTCGGTTTTATTTACATGCTGACCTCCGGCGCCCGAGGCCCTGAACGTGTCTATTCGTAAATCATCTTCATTGATTTCCACTTCTATATCTTCCGTAATTTCAGGGTACACAAGAACAGCGGCAAATGATGTGTGACGCCTCTTGTTGGCATCAAAGGGTGATATCCTGACCAGGCGGTGGACACCGGCTTCCCCTTTCAGATAGCCGTATGCATATTGACCGCCGAGGGTCAAAGTAACACTTTTTATTCCGGCCTCTTCTCCCTGCAGCAGGTCAACTATTTCTACTTTAAACCCCTTGCGTTCGGCCCATCGCGTATACATCCTCATCAAAATCTGGGCCCAGTCCTGGCTCTCCGTGCCGCCTGCCCCGGGATTTATGGTCATAATCGCATTATTTTTGTCCTGCGGAGACGAGAGTGTTGTTGTGAGTTCTGTATCATACAGTTCAGAGATGAGGCTTTTTAACGTATTTTCCGCTTCTTCCAGCAGCAGTTCGCCGTCTTCTTCTTCGGAAAGTTCAAGAAGCACGCGGAGGTCTTCGTATTTTTTTTCTATCAGATGAAAAGGCTGAAGGATATTTTCAATAACTGATTTTTCTTTGAGGATCTCCTGTGCTTTTACCGGGTGGTTCCACAGGTCTTCTGCCAGCAGCCTTTGTTCGAGGCCCCTGAGATGTTCATGCTGAGCGGGGACATCAAAGATACCTCCTGAGGGCATCGATTCTTGTCCTGATTTCCTCTAATGTATCTTTTAATTCGTCATAGGCGATCATGTTTACTCCCTCCTGAAATTATGCATTACTGCTTTCACTATATCATTTTCACAATGATCTGTTCAATAACGTATTATACATGAAATGTGAAAACGGAGTGATGCAGCCGCCTGTCCGGCAGCAGGTCAGTTTCGGGACATTCATATATTAATTCTGAACAGGGACAAAGTCGTGGACATTGAGAATACAATGCACAGGACAGCCTGAATCTTCTATGTTCTGTATGCCGTTTTGTTCGCAGCGATCTACGAGTATGATTACTGCGTCAATTATTAAATTATTTTCTTTTGCGGTATGTATGGCTTTAATGGTAGAACCGCCGGTGGTTACCACGTCATCTACGATGATTACATGATCTCCGGGTTTTATGTCGCCCTCTATTGGTAATCTGAGGCCATGCCCTTTTGGTTCTTTTCGTATTACAAATGCATTTATCGGCTCCTTCACAATCTGAGAATGCATGGCAACAGCATATGCGATAGGGTCCGCACCCAGCGTAAGTCCGCCGATTGCGTCCGGGCGCAGGCCAAGTTCTTTGATTTTATCAAAAACGACTTTTCCTACTATCTGCATACCTTCAGGGGACTGGGTTGTTTTCTTCATATTGAAGTAAAAGCTGCTTACCGCCCCGGAGGTCAGTTTAAATTTTGGCGTAGTGCTGTATTGGAAAGATCGTTCTCGAATTATTTGAATAAGTCTTTCCTTCGAGGTATCCATTGCCATGAACTATAACAAAAAATAAAATGAATTTTCAACAAGCTGTCTCTCTCCTGCCGGGCATGGTGCATCTGATATAATTGGGGTAAATACCAGTGTCTTGCATTCATCAGAAAGGGGAAAGAAATGTCTCTTACAATTGCACTCGCCTCTGATCACGCAGGGTATCAGTATAAGGAGAAAATCAGGGAACACCTGGAATCGCAGGGATACAGGGTAAAGGATTTCGGCACTGACTCGGAGGAATCCGTTGACTATCCCCTTTTCATACGACCTGCTGCCGAAGCAGTTGCCCGGGGGGAATGTGACCGGGGAATAGTCCTCGGAGGGTCAGGCAACGGGGAAGCCATTGTTGCCAATAAAGTCAAGGGAATACGGTGCGCTGTCTGCTGGAACGTGGTATCAGCGCGGCTTGCCCGGGAACACAACGATGCAAATGTCATATCCCTCGGACAGAGGATGATGACCCCTGCAGCTGCTCTTGAGATTGTCGATACGTGGCTTGCCGCACAATTCGAAGGCGGGAGGCATGAGAAGAGAATCAGACAGATCGAGACATGAAAAAAAATATCCTTACCTGTTATGCAAAACAGGTCGAAAAAAAGGCGGGAAATGCTTCCCGCCTTTTTAAGAGAGGATTTTCCCCTTACCCTATTTAACGTGGCAGGCAAGGCAGATTGCCGATCCGGCGTCGGTTACTCTCAGAAGCGGGGTGCCCCCGACTGCTTCGATCGGAGCGTCATGAACATCATGACATGCTGAGCACTGCATTATATTGCCTTCAAGGACATCACCGATTGTTCCGGAACCGCCCATGGGTGCAGATAAAGGCTTTAACCAGCCGTCTGCAGCTGGGTCATAGACAATTGAAATGGGATGGGTCCCTCTGAGGTCACGGTTGGTTGCAGGACCGTTCGCGAAGCCGGGAATCTCAGCGTATGAAGGAAGTACATACGTGCCGCCGGCATGGTTTTCATAATTGTCGACTGCTATCGTACCGTCATGGCAGGAAAGGCAGAGCTTTGAATGACCGGTAGGATTCCCGGGGTCTCTCGGGTCCGGTGCACCCTGGAGAGTGGGGCTGTTATACATGGTGTACGTTGCTGATGACAATGTCTTGTTCCACAGCAGGCCGGTCAGATAGTTCTGTGCAACTACATTATGGTCGTGCGGTGAATGGCAGATACGGCAGATTTCACCGGCCAGTGTTGGAATAGTTCCTGAAAAATCATGCGGACTTCCGGAGAGACCGGCGCCGTTTCCCGCTGCCAGTGCAAAACTGGCAATGCCGGCTGTCATTACTACAGCCAGTGTAAAAATAAGCAATTTTTTCATTTTCTTTCACCTCCTGAAAATGGTTGTATGGTTGGGCAGCACGGTTATTTCAAATATAAGACCCGCTGCCTTATGTCCCCTCAAAATGAGGAATTATCTTTCGCAGATTGCGTTATTTGAATTATTCATATCGTGATGATCATTTATTGATCGTCCGTTATCATGTACATTTTATCCGGGATAGATTGAGATAATTTCCGTACTGGTAATAAAGATAGCAATTACAATGCCAATCAGAAACTCATTGATATATTTTGATTAATTAAGAGGACAACCTGGATAAATACTGGGGATGCTTTACATGTGTAAACATATTTTACAATTTATCCCGAGGATGAAAAGAGGACAAGGACCCGGGCAGCCGGGTCCTTTCTGCAGCATATCAGGAAAAAAGAATCAGCTAGAATTCAGCTTTCAATAGCGAGGCTGAATAGCGAAGACCGTCGCTTTTTATCTCTATACGGGGGCTCGGCAGGGCGAATTTTATTTTGTCTTTCTCAATCTCTGCAAAACTTCTCGTCTCCATAACACCAAACACGAGTCCGCCTACGGTGCCGACAGCCACTCCAATCCCTAATTTGGTGCCGATGTCATCATCGTCCGCCAGATAAATGGCCCCTCCTAATATGGCGCCGATTGCAGCACCGTAGAGCGCATCTCTGAAGATCACTTCACCCTCTGTCTCAAATGCAAATGCAGTGCCTTGAAGAATCAATACTGACACTGCAGCAATAATCAATATTTTCCTCATAATAACTCCTTTTTTTATAGGGTGTGTCCACTTTTTATTGTATGCCATCAGCTATCTTTTCCTGGGAGGGACAAGTTTGTTGATTTTCTTCCTCGCAAGCCTGGCCTGTTCTGAGTCAGGGTATTTTTCAATGAGCTTTTCGAGGACGATCTTGCCGGTATTATTGTCTTTCAATGCGTAAAAGGCCAGTCCCTGTTTAAGCATGGCGCCCGGAACTTTATCACTCTCCGGGTTTTTCTTGAAAAGTTCTTCATAGGCAAGGATTGCATCTTCATAGCTCCCCTCTGAATAGTGGCTTTCCGCCACCCAGAAGCGTGCATTATCGGAATAGTCATTTTCCGGATATTTATTAAGTATTGACATGAACTGTTCCCGCGCCTTTTCAGAGTTGCCGTCCCTGTATGCCTGATAGGCTTCCATATACACATCTTTCACTTCTGCTCCCAGGACGCCTTTCCCCTCTGCTTTATCTGTCTCCCGGGGCTTCGGGGTCCTGTCTTTGTCCGCTTTTTTTTGCTCCTCTTTTATTTGGTCCTCGATTTGCTTTCCCCGCTGCTCTTTAACTGCCATTTCCGAGGATAATTGGGCAAGTCTTTTCTCCAGGTTATTTAAAGCGATTTCATGTGCATTCATCTTCTCGACGAGCATCTCCCTGCTTCCCAGCACTTCATTTGTACTCTTCTCGGAAAAATAACGGGCCTCTTCGAAACGACCTGTAAGCACCTGGAATTCCGAAGTCATGGTCTGAACATTGATGAGCAGGTCTGATACTGTTTTAGCTGTTGCGTTCTGCCTGTCTTCCAGCTCCTGTATCTTTTTGTCGATCTCCTTTGTCTGGCCGGGCAATTGCGTTTCCATGGTGTTGGATTTCTGCCTTATTTGCTTGACTTCAGATTTTAACGCAGTCATCTCCCACCGAACCCTGCCGATGTCCTCTGTCGTGGCGCAACTGACCACAAGTGAGCACAGAACAAGAAACACGGAACCAAGAGGAGCATTTCCTGTTGTATAATTTTTTAACCCCATATGCGCAGACCCCTGATGTACATTTTAAATTTACTGGAACCTTGATTTCACCACAACGAAGTGGCCCCTTCTGTTGCTTTGCCAGCATTCTTCGGTTTGCTCCATGCAGGAAGGTTTTTCTTCGCCAAAGGTAATGACGATTATCCTGTCCGGAGAGACACCGAGTGATACAAGGTAATTTTTCGCGGCCTTTGACCTTTTTTCTCCAAGGGCAAGGTTGTATTCGTTTGTTCCCCTGTCATCGCAGTGGCCTTCGATCACTATATTGATTTCCTTGTTTTTCCCCATAAATGCAGCTACTGTGTTCAGAACAGACCGCGCATCAGGCCTTATGTCATATTTGTCGTAATCAAACAGAATATCCTTGAAAACAGCCTTTGCCTGTTCTTCCAGTGCAAGCTCGCTTTCAAATACGGTGTCATCCTGAAGGGAAATCACTTCCTCAACAACTTCTTCCTCTATCCCCTCCGCTTCCTCAGGCTTTAACAGGTCTTCCTGTACCGGCGCTTCAGGGGGAGAAAAGACTTCCTCTGTCGGCGGGGTATATTTTTTTGCACAACCGATGGTAATCATCAACAATAAGACTATTAAAACTTTTCTCATAGCGCACTGTCCTCCCTTACCTTACATTATTGTTAATTAAAAAATGGAGACCATTTCGGTGACACTGCTTTTAATTGTTTTGGCGTCATTCTTTTCAGTCCACCGGTCTGCAGAC
>JBFKMY010000042.1:0-11779 GCA_041629615.1 Thermodesulfovibrionia bacterium
AATTTCCGGTATCTCTTTTTTAATTGTTTCTTCAATCGCATTTTTCAGCGTCATAGTGGACATGGGGCATCCTGAACACGCGCCAGTAAGTTTTACCTTTACTGTGCCATTATCCTGCACCTCAACAAGTTCAACATCACCCCCGTCCCGCTGAAGTAACGGCCTCACCTTTCCCAATACCTGCTCAACCCTTTCTTTTAACATATTACCTCCTTTGTAGCGTTAGCTATCGTGTAATTATTATAACTGATATCAAATTTAATTCTATGATATGTATCATAAGGCAGCTGTCAGCCGTCAGCTTTCAGCACTCAGCTTTCAGCACTCAGCTTTCAGCTTAAATAACATAAATGTTAATGAATTCAAAATATCTCCGCATAAGATGCAATTTTATACTCCTGTTTTCGGCTGACGGCTGTGTGCTGATAGCTGAAGGCTTTTTAATTTAATTGACAAAGACATAGGCTTCTTTATAAGATTTATTCTCACAATGCAAGAATATTTTATAGGTTCTCAGGTTACATACGCACGATGTACTTACAGGATTTAATTTTAAAACTCCATGCGTTCTGGATTCAACAGGGATGCGTGATACACCAGCCTTATGATATTGAGGTAGGCGCAGGCACGTTCAATCCTGCAACATTCTTCAGAGTACTCGGTCCGGAACCGTGGAAAACCGCCTATGTCGAACCGTCGAGAAGACCCACTGACGGCAGATACGGAGAAAACCCGAACAGGCTGCAGCATTACTACCAGTATCAGGTGATACTGAAACCATCTCCTCGCGACACACAGGACCTGTATCTCCAGAGTCTTACGGCCATAAATATCGACCTGCTCGGGCATGACATACGGTTTGTAGAGGACGACTGGGAATCGCCGACATTAGGGGCATGGGGGCTCGGCTGGGAAGTCTGGCTTGACGGTATGGAAGTTACGCAATTCACCTATTTCCAGCAGGTAGGCGGTATTGAACTGAAACCGGTTGCAGTTGAACTGACCTACGGACTTGAGCGAATCGCCATGTATCTTCAGGAAGTCAACAACGTATATGATCTTAAGTGGAATAAAGAAATAACGTATGGCGATATTCACCATGAGACAGAAGTTCAGTTTTCCCGGTATAATTTTGATACAGCTGATACAGACATGCTTTTGAGTCTCTTTGATAAATATGAGACAGAGGCATTGCGCACGCTGGAGCAGGGTATTGTACTCCCGGCATATGATTACTGCCTTAAATGTTCTCACAGCTTTAATCTTCTCGATGCCCGGAGAGCCATAAGTGTGTCAGAAAGAACGGCGTATATTGCAAGAGTAAGAAACCTTGCCAGAAAATGCGCGCACCAGTACCTCGGGCTCAGAGAGGAAATGGGTTTTCCTTTACTTAAGAACTCACAGGATCCGCGGGGGAAGGGAATCGTGGGGTAAAGTGAAGAATTTTTTCACCCGACCCTGAATCATTAAATCCCCGGTTACAAGATGAAACCAGTACTCATTGAAATAGGTTCAGAGGAAATACCGGCGCGGTATATTGCACAGGGCCTGGCATTACTGAAAGACGATTTCATGTCCTTGCTCGAAACGGCTTCCATTCCCTACGGCACCATAACCGAATATGGAACACCAAGAAGGCTTGCATTATTTATCGAAAATGTTGCTGAAAAGCAGGACGACAGGACCATAGAGACACTTGGCCCTCCGGTTAAAGCTGCCTATGATGCAGACGGCAATCCCACCAGGGCAGCAACGGGATTTGCCGGATCGCTGAATATCGATGTAGCGGACCTGATCGTAAGAAAAACAGACCGCGGCGAATATGTTGCAGCAACGGTCCAGAAAAAGGGTGCGCCGACGATAGAAGTTCTTTCGGAATGTCTTCCAAAACTGATATCTTCTCTTCACCTTCCCCGGTCAATGCGATGGGGGAATAGTTCCCTGAAATATTTCAGGCCCATTCAATGGATACTTGCAATGATAGGGAACGAGGTCATCCCCTTTGCACTGGATTCCATAAAAAGCAGTAATGTTACGTACGGGCACAGATTCCTGTCACCTGCGGCAATTAAAATCAATGGCCCTGCGTCCTATGTTGCTACGCTCAAACAAAACCATGTGTATGCCGACCCCGATGAAAGAAAGAACCGAATTCTGGAAGGCATAGGGGAAATCGAATCAGCAGCGCACTGCAGGGTCCACGAAGATGCAGAACTGCTGGACATTGTCACCAACCTTGTGGAATATCCTGCCGCTGTCATGGGGACCTTTGAAGACACGTATCTGTCCCTTCCCGGAGAATTGTTAATCACGGTAATGAAAACCCATCAGAAATATTTCTCTATGGAAGACAGTGAAGGCAACATGAAGTCCTGTTTTATTGTAATCAGCAATATGAACAAGGATGTCAATGATACGGTCAGAAGGGGAGCAGAGCGTGTCCTCAGGGCACGGCTTGAGGACGCCCGGTTTTACTATATTGAAGACCAGAAGCATCCTTTTTGGGATTATGTGGAAAAATTAAAAAAAGTTACGTTCCAGGAAAAACTGGGAACGCTCTATGAAAAAGCAGAGAGGATTTCATCCCTTGCCTCCCGTATTTCTGAAATCGTCTCCCCCGACTCCGGAGATAAGGTACGGAGGGCGTCCATGCTGTGTAAAGCAGATCTTGTGAGCGGAGTCGTTGGAGAATTCCCCGAACTTCAGGGGTATATGGGCATGATCTATTCCGGGATCTCAGGAGAAGACAGTGATGTTGCATCAGCACTGTTTCACCACTATATGCCGAGATTTCCCGGGGACTCGCTTCCCTCTGGTACTATCGGTACAATAATCTCTCTTGCAGATAAAATGGACAACATTGTCTCATTCTTTTATATCGACATGGTCCCCTCGGGATCCGAAGATCCCTTTGCCCTGAGGAGACAGGCAGCGGGAATAATAAACATTCTGCAGGGCAATGCTTATCCCCTCAGTCTCAATACGTTGATAGATATGTCCCTGAATAACCTGGGTCCTCCGGAAAAAACCGGAACAGGGATTAAAGGAAATATTCTGCACTTTTTTACGCAGAGGCTCGAAACTATTCTGGCAGCTCAGGGGCACAGTCAGGACATTATCAGTGCAGTCCTTTCAGTGGGGGAGATGAATATCTCTGTTATGTCACAGAGAATTCAGGCCCTGTCGGAAATGAAAAAGGACCCCGCCTTCCCTGCCCTCCTGACAGCGGCAAAGCGGGTGTATAACATCCTTGCCAAAGCCCGCCCCGGAGATGTGAAAGAAGAATTGCTGTCAGCGCCAGTGGAAAAGACATTATGTGATGTGGTTAAAGCAGTAAATGACGAGATCACCATCACAAACTTCAATTCATTGTTTACACTTGAAAAGCCCATTAATGAATTCTTTGAAGGTGTTCTGGTAATGGATGACAATCCCCTGATAAAAGACAATCGGCTTGCATTACTGTTATCAGTCAAACGGTCCTTTGATGCCCTCGGAGATTTTTCCCGGATAGGAGAATAGTCGGCGCCGATAACGACCGCACTACAGAGACACACCAGAAGAGTGAATAAGCCCGCCCTTTCGTAATATGGATGCCACTTCTTTAACGCTCATTGGTCTGGCAAATAAATATCCCTGCATATAGTCGCATCCCAGTGTCATGAGCTCTGAAAGCTGCCCCTCTTTTTCCACCCCTTCTGCAATGACATCCATGTTCAACGTATGCGCCAGGGTCATAATGGCCTTCACGATCTCCAGATTGTCTTCACTGTCACCAATCCTGTTCACAAAAGAGCGGTCAATTTTCAGCACATCAACAGGAAGCTGGTGCAAATAGCTGAGCGATGAATACCCGGTACCGAAATCGTCAATATAAATTTTGACATTCATTTCTTTCAGCTGCAATAACATCCGGGACACCAGCTCTGCATTCTCCATGATCATGCTTTCAGTAATTTCAAGCACCAGACATTTAGGGTCAAGGCCTGTTTCTTTAAGGATCTGTTTTATCTGCTCTATGAGATTGGGAAATAATTGCCTGCTCGATATATTTACGCTGACTGACAACGGTGCGTCCATCGGGTACTGCGCCTGCCAGCTATACAATTGCCGGCATGCTTCACGCATTACCCACTCCCCTATCTCAACAATCAGTCCTGTCTCTTCTGCGGTCGGGATAAAGTCGTTTGGAGATATGAGACCCTGAACAGGGTGCTCCCACCGCACCAGTGCTTCCAGCCCGTTTATTCTCCGGTCTTTCATGGATATGATAGGCTGATAGTGCAGGATGAATTCGCCCTGTTTGACCGCCTGACGGAGGTCGGTCTCCATCTGCAGACGTGCAACAGCAGTCGCATACATCCCGGTATCAAATACCTTAAACCGGTCATGACCGCCATGAGACTTGGCATGGTACATGGCAATGTCAGCATTACGCACGAGGTTTTCCGGCTGTTCATATCCGCTCGTGCTGAAGGCAATACCTATACTTGCAGAGGTGAATGCCTTCTGTCCGCTTACATTAAAGGGAAAGGACAGTTCTTCCTGGATCCTCCCGGCAATGAATAGAGCTTCACCCCTGTGTGACAGGTCTTCAAGGAGTATTGCAAATTCGTCTCCCCCGAACCGGGCAACGGTATCACCCGGTCGAAGACATTCTTCAAGTCTTTTACTGACGGACACGAGCAGCTCATCTCCGGCATTATGTCCCATACTGTCATTGAGTACCTTGAAACGGTCCATATCGAGAAAAAGCACGGCGAACATATCTTTACTGTTTCTTTTCTCCCTGTTGACTGCATGTCCGAGGCGGTCCATGAAAAGCGTCCTGTTCGGAAGACCGGTAAGAGAATCATGCAGCGCATCAAAAACAAGCTGCTCCTCAGCATGTTTCCGCTCTGTAATATCCGTCATGGATCCAACCATACGATGGGCTTTCTCTTCAAACCCCGACACGGCAAGTCCGCGGCTCAACATCCATCGGTACGATCCGTCTTTATGCAGTATGCGATGCTCGCTTATGAAGTGTGAAGAGTTGCCGTTCACATGAGATGCTATGTCCATCTCCACCTGGACACGGTCATCGGGATGGATACGGCCAACCCATTGATTCGGATTGTTGTCAATTTCATCTTCCTCATATCCAAGCATCGATTTCCAGCGGGGAGAAAAAAATACGACATCATGTGTCAGGTCCCAGTCCCACAATCCGTCGTTTGCTCCCCGGGCAGCCAGTGCATACCGTTCCTCGCTCTCCTTCAGCGCTTCCTCTGCTTTTTTACGGCCCGTAATATCCCTCGTATATTCGATAACATACGATATATCCCCCCTTTCATTAAAAATGGGATAGGTATATATCTCTGCCCATATCTGTTCGCCTTCTGCGGATATCCCGCGTTTATCTTTTGCGCAGGGGTCTTTTGATCTGAAAGTCGCTCCCACAACACACTCTTCGCAGATTGTGCTTCTGTTATGTATGACCTCGTAACATATTTTGCCGACAAGTTCATGGTCCTTCCTGTTTTTTATGTCTGCATATGCCGCATTGATCTTAACGATTCTGAATTCGCTGTCAAATATACAGAAAGGATCCCGAATACTGTCAAATATCGTACTCAGAAATCTCTCGGACTTGACAAGTGCCTCTTCAGCCACCCTTCGCTCTGTAACCTCTTTATGGACCTTTTCATACCCTTCTTTAACTGCGGTGCTCATTATATTAAAATGCTGAGCAAGTTCTCCAAACTCCGTATTGTCCCGGTAAGAAATTGTAGAGCCGAGTTTCCCCATGGAAATCATCCTGGTGGCATTCAGGATCTCTTTTACGGGACGTGTGATAGACTTTGTTAATGTGACCGCAACGACAATACCGAGAAAGGACGTTATCACGATCGTTACAAGGAGTATCGTTTTTACATTATCTATTTCCATCATGGCACTGTGTCGTTCATTATCGAGAGTGAGGCTCGCTTTATGCGACATTTCTTCAGTCGTATTGAGCAGCCTGTTACCGATCTTAACAGCTTCGGATTTCCGGTTTTCAATTCTTTCTGCGCCGGCCCTTGCCGTTATGTAGTAACTCAGACTGTCTTCATAATCTTTAATAAGTCTCTGGATAGATGATATCCGGTCAGATAATCGCGGAGAATGATGGCACGAAGTACACTTTTTAGCTGCAGTTTCAAGTTTTGTTACATTTTCTATAACAGAATCAAGCTCGGAAGAATAGGGAGTATTGACGGCATAAAGGTTAGACTGGACAGTTTGTATATTAATGACCAGTGAACGCCTCAATTGTTCCACTGCCTGAAGTTCGATAATGTGGTTCAGTTCCGATGTCGTGTCGGTAATATACAGCACTGCGATAGAAGCACCGATACTGAAAAAAATGAAAATTGCCAGCAGGGATGTAATTATTTTCCGCTTCATTTATGAACAGTCTCTAGTCATTTTGGTAGTCATATGTTGAGAGGTTTATCCCCGCTTTTTTTGCAAAATCAAATACCGGTGCGTAATCTTTTTCCGTAGTTTCGATAAACCTGATTATTCCGAAATCCTTGATTACTTCTTTGCCTTCCGGGTCATCGGCCATTTCAAGAAGGACCTTCTTTAATTTCTGTTTTACTTCATTCGCAATGTTGCTTCTCAATCCAAGTCCGTTGGAAGGCACGTCAGGAGATGTTGCAAGAATTACGAGGTCGTTTTTTACCCGGGGGTCTTCGCGTGCAAGCATGTCATAGATGGTATTTTTTGCGCAGCCAATTTCCGCTTCTTTATTCAGTACCGCATAAATAGCAGCATCATGGCTTCCGGTGAAATAATACTCCTTGAAGAATGTATTAATATTGTTAACTCCATGTTCCTTTAAATACGCCACCGGGAAAATATATCCCGCGGTTGTGGCCTTGTCTACAAAGGCAATCACCGAATGTCTCATTCGGTCTACACTGTCAATCACACTGTATTTATGGACAAATATGTACCCGCGGTACGAAGAGGTCCCGTCAAGATTCAGCGGCCGTGCAATAGGCTCAATCCCCAGTTTCCTGATGGCCAGCGCCCCGGTAAAACTTCCAAGGAATGCACCGTCCAGCTTTTTCTTTTCAAAATTCTCAATAATATTTCCGTATCGTGAAAGAAGGGTAAAGTTTATTCTGATCCCTGTTTTTTTCTCAATGTATTCCCCGATGGGTTTATATCGTTTCATCTGTTTAAATACATTTTGCTCAGGAATAAGTCCGATAGTTAACCGGGCCGCATGAGAAATTCCGGAAAACATAAGGATTATCAGTAATGAGATCGCTAATCGCATTTTTCTCCCTCCTTTTAAAATCTCTTTTATATTATCGGCATAGTTACGAAAAACATTTAAAAAACCTTTCATGAAAGGGCTAAAATTATTATAGCACTCCGGAAGGCGCTTCTCTTCATAAAATGTGTGTCACTCAGACTCCATATGGCCCGCCTTAAGCGGTTCTCGGGCAATTCTGCTTCAAATCAGTGTAACTCATTGTAATTTTTGTTTATTTCATGTTTTTTTAATCGAATCCCTCAGTGATGTCCTGTGGACAGGCATGTTCGAGGAGCTTGTCCGACAGCGTTCTTACCGCTTACATACATAAAGAGTTGGTTCTTTTTTTATATCCTGTTAAATATTTTTCATATGCTGAATAACTTCTCAAACCACAATGCACGTACCTTCTATAACTGACAAATTAATGATCCTTATAGCAGTCTTAATTTTATTGTGTTTGAATTTAACCCGGTTATTTTGTAAAATATGCACTCCTGTAACGAAGCTCTTTCTTGATACATTTTATAAACTTAATTCTGGAGGATTACAATGGGCAAAAAGTATGTATATTTCTTTGGTGACGGTAAAGCGGACGGCAATGCGGGAATGAAAAATCTGCTCGGTGGCAAAGGCGCTAACCTTGCTGAAATGGCCGGACACAAAAAGTTGAGACTTCCCGTTCCCCCGGGATTTACTATTACAACGGATGTCTGTACCGAGTATTATAAAAATAACCGGAGGTACCCTAAAGAGCTCCAGAAACAGGTCGACGCTGCAATGGCTAAAGTAGAGAAGATCATGGGCAAGAAGTTCGGCGATCCCGCTGATCCCCTCCTGATGTCTATTCGCTCAGGGGCAAGAAGCTCGATGCCCGGGATGATGGAGACCATTCTTAATGCAGGTCTTACTACAAAGACGATTCCCGGCCTTATCAAAAAGACGAACAACCCGCGCTTTGTCTTTGATGCATACAGACGCCTTATGATGATGTATTCCGATGTTGTCATGGAAAAGGCAGCAGGTATCGAGCTGAAATCGGACCATGACGGAATACGTTATAAGCTCGAGCATGCCCTTGAAGCGGTAAAAAAGAGAAAAGGGTACAGGAACGATACTGATCTGACCGTAGAAGACCTCCGGAAGCTCTGCGATCAGTTCAAAAAAATCATTAAACAGACATTAAAAAAACCCTTCCCTGACACTCATCAGGAGCAGCTCTGGGGGAGTATCAGCGCCGTTTTCGCATCCTGGATGGGAAAGCGTGCTGTTTCATACAGAAAGATTGAAGGCCTTCCCGACTGGTGGGGCACGGCAGTGAACGTCCAGTCCATGGTCTTCGGAAATACAGGGAACAACTCAGCAACAGGCGTTGCCTTTACCCGTAACCCTGCTACAGGCGAGAACATGTTCTTCGGTGAATGGCTGCCCAACGCACAGGGTGAAGACGTTGTTGCAGGTCTGAGGACTCCTAACCCTGTGAACAAGGCAGGAAAAACCGCTGATACAAGGCATCTGCATTCACTTGAAGAAAAGATGCCTAAGTTATACAAAGAATTACATATATACGAGAGAGCCCTCGAAAATCACTATACGGACATGCAGGACATCGAGTTCACCATTGAAGACGGAAAACTCTGGATGCTCCAGACAAGGGTCGGTAAACGTAACGGCCAGGCTGCCATCCGCATGGCGGTTGAAATGGCTAAACAGAAACTCATTACAAAAGAGACCGCCCTGCTCCGCGTACGGCCCGACCAGATCGATGAACTCCTTCATCCCAGTGTTGACCCTCTGGCCGAGAAAAAAGCCGGCCTGCTTGCAAAGGGACTCCCTGCCGGACCGGGCGGAGCAAAAGGAAGAGTCGTCTTTACTGCCGATGACGCGGAGGCATGGGCAAAAAAGGGCGAAAAAGTCATCCTCGTCAGAACTGAAACGTCACCTGAAGACGTCCACGGCATGCACGCCGCACAGGCCATCCTCACGGCAAAAGGCGGCATGACGAGCCACGCTGCCCTCGTTGCACGCGGCTGGGGCAAATGCTGTATCGTCGGATGCTCGGATGTTCAAATCAACCTGAAAAACAGGTCGATGAACGTTAAAGGCAAGACCCTTAAAGAGGGCGACTGGATCACACTGAACGGGACAAAGGGTACTTTCTATGAAGGCCAGCTGAAACTCAACCCGGCGAATCCGGAACACAATAAATGGTACAAGGAGCTCATGACGTGGGCAGACCAGGTCAGGTTCATTAAGGTGCGGACAAATGCCGAATCATCTGAAGACTGCCGGACCGCCCTTAAGTTCGGTGCCGAAGGCATCGGTCTCTGCAGGACGGAGCACATGTTTTTCGGACCTGACAGGATCAAGGCCGTGAGAGAAATGATCCTCTCGGAAACCCTTGCCGGAAGACAGAAGGCGCTTGCCAAACTGCTCCCGTTCCAGAAAAAGGACTTCCTCGGAGTATTTAAGGAAATGAAGGGTCTGCCGGTCACGATCAGACTGCTTGATCCGCCGCTTCATGAATTCCTTCCTCACACCGATCATGAACTAAAGGCACTGGCAAAGGGCATGAGAGTACCATTTCCAAAGCTTAAAGCAAAGAATGAATCACTCCATGAATTCAACCCCATGCTCGGCCATCGGGGCTGCCGCCTCGGTATTTCCTATCCCGAGATATATGCCATGCAGGCACAGGCAATAATGGAAGCAGCATGCGAGCTCAAAAAGAAAAAAGTAAAAGTAATTCCTGAAATCATGATTCCCCTCGTCAGTCATGTTAAAGAGCTTGAAGCAATGAAGGAGGTTGTTATTAATGTAGCGAAAGATGTGCAGAAGAAGGCAAAGATCAGGGTCCCCTACACAGTAGGGACAATGATCGAGCTTCCGCGTGCATGCGTTACATCCGATGAAATTGCAGAGATTGCCGATTTCTATTCATTCGGCACCAATGATCTTACACAGACGGTATTCGGTCTTTCACGGGATGATGCCGGGAGGTTCCTGCCCTTATACGTAGAAGAGGGAATACTGGAAGATGACCCCTTTGTGTCCGTTGATCAGACTGGCGTCGGCGCATTCATGAAGATAGCGGTAGAAAAAGGCAGAAAGGTCAGGAAAAATCTCAAACTCGGAATCTGCGGTGAGCACGGCGGTGAGCCGAAGTCCGTTGAGTTCTGTCACAACATCGGGCTTGACTATGTGAGCTGCTCTCCCTTCAGAGTCCCGATTGCACGATTCGCGGCAGCACAGGCACAGTTGAGGAACAGGAGAAAAAAATAATCATATAATAAATGCAGGGGCGAGGCGCTGCCTCGCCCTTCTGTTTATGTGCACCCAGCCGGGCCCATGTATAAAAGGGGAATCCAGCGGATCGCCCCTGCCAGTTATGGTTTAAAGATAAAAACCTGGTTGCACCTGTCACAAAAATTTGCCCTGTCCTCCTTAATCCCCGCGTCTTTGAAATATTCTACCTGTATAAGTTTTATCTGCCTTTTCTCATTTGTTTTTTTGCATAGATGCTCAACAACATCCCTGTCACAGTTGATATATGAGTAGTTTTCATCAATATTCGATAACAACGCAATGATTTCCATTTCTCTTTCATACTCATCCATATCGTCCACCTCCACTCATTAATATTTAATAAATATCCTCAGTCTTTATCACTGTTTTCCTCTTTCGTCATTCTCCCGTTCTGGAACAATATGCGGTTTCCTTGGGGTTTTTATGCCACACGGGATATCATAATCGATGATAAGGACAGAGGGCAACTGTCACTAACCAATGACTCAAGACCGTGAGCAGGAGTATGCATTCACTGTTGCACTTTTTTCCTGTGTTGCTTATGATAAGAACTGCAGTGCATTTTATCTGTTCCTTCTGAGGTAATTAATTGAATTACTCCGTATACGTTTCAGCTCACCTCCTCTCAATAGTGCTCTGTTTCTTCATATCAGGCTGTTCTGCAGCACCATCAGAAAATACGGCAAAAGAAGTTATCCGGAACTATTTTGATGCCAGGCATTACAGGGTGATGGCGATTGATATCGGTGAAATCAGGTCCATGCCAATGGGTGAAAAACAGTACATGGGGAGTCCGGGATACGACGTTGATGTGCGATCCATTACTTTGGAAGTGGATAAAAAAACCGGAGATGCCCGGGCTCATGAAAAAATACCGCAGATTACATTCAGCAATGCGACGGTCAGAATCAGGGAAGGGAAAGTACCGGACAAAGAATGGACTATTGTTAATATAACAGGAATGGCCGTCCCGTAAACCTTTCTGCTCCGGGTATCGCCAAAAATATCCCCCTGCCCCTTCTCCTGCATTTCATAATCCTCCCTCCATAATCTGATGGACAATTACAGGTGAATATTGAATCAACAGGTCTCCTCATGTCTTTTCTGTACATGATTTTCTGCTGCGTCTCAAGGAAAGGATCTCATTATCCGATATATATTCAGGGGAAGTGCGTTAAATGA
>JBFKMY010000043.1:0-11705 GCA_041629615.1 Thermodesulfovibrionia bacterium
AACACAGTGGCCGTATTTTTTAATTGGCGTTGCGTGGCCGAGCGGACCCACGATATCTCTTATTGTTTTGCCTGCTTTCAGAGTGCCGAGTTCTTCCGTTGTCTTGCCTATCTTCTGGAAAAGAAGGGTAATGGTGCCTTTTTGGCTGTCCGAGTCTGCAATGGTCAGCGGGATCCTTTCGCCTTTTTCACGAATGCGAAGGACGACAAAATTTCCGGCCTGATGGTGCTTTGCAATGTATGGCGCTTCTACCTCTATTACATCTACATGCGGAGCAACAGTTTCTTTTTTTATGATTTTGTACATAGTGGCTGAACGTACTGTCCCGGTGTTTTTTAACGGAGACGACATTGGTTAATAAGGTTCACTGTATGTGCACTGTCCTCTGATATTTAAAGGATAATATTATAGCAGATCGGTCTTTTTAAAATCACAGGGTACGGGTGTAATAAAAAAATCTTGCATTTTGTCTGAATATAAAAGAAAATACCAGTAATATATCCGGTAACATACCATTCTCATAATTATCCTTTTTTTGACGTGCGTGTATTCCTCACTGAAGTCGAGGCATTAAAGGAATGGCGAAACTGAAAAAAGCTTCTCACTCAAAAACCTCACAAAAAAAATCAGAACTCAAAAAACTTCACGTAAGAGTATGCACGGGAACAGGGGGCCAGGCAGCGGGCAGTCTTGACGTGATAAATGAGTTTGGCCTTCAGCTTAAGGCCAGCGGGATAAAGGCTGAAATCAAAAAAAAATGCGTGAAAAAGACAGGGTGCAGGGGATTTTGTGCAAAGGATGTCCTTGTTGATGTTGTCCGGAATGGAGAGACATTCACATACCAGTTTATTACCCCTGATAAGGTCTCTAAAATTGTCGGGGACCATATCGTAAAGGGGGCCCCTGTAAAAAAATGGCTTGTCGGCCCTGAATACTATACCTTTCACAGCAGAGAAACCAAGGTCCTGCTCAAACAATGCGGCGAGATAGACCCTGAAGACATTAAGGAATACTTGCTGACAGGCGGATACGGGGGACTTGAGAAGGCCCTTTCACAAACCCCCTTTGAGGTGATAGAAGAGGTGAAGGCCTCGGGGCTTCGCGGAAGAGGCGGGGCGGGATTTCCCACCGGCCTGAAATGGGAGTTCTGCGGTATGTCGAGAAGGCCCGTGAAATATATAATCTGTAATGCGGATGAAGGGGACCCCGGGGCTTTTATGGACCGTGCAGTTATAGAAGGCAATCCGCATTCGATCATTGAAGGGATGATAATAGGGGGCTATGCAACAGGGGCGGGAGAAGGGTTTATCTACATACGCGCTGAGTATCCCCTGGCAATAGGGCGCCTGAAGATAGCGTTAAAGAAGGCGGAAAAAAAAGGATTTCTCGGCAAGAACATCCTCAACAGCGGATTTGATTTCCGTATCTCCATTAAGCAGGGGGCAGGGGCATTTGTCTGTGGCGAGGAAACAGCGCTTATTGCTTCAATTGAAGGGAAGCGCGGAATGCCCCGGTCCAAACCCCCGTTCCCTGTACACAGGGGCTTGTGGGGCAACCCTACGGTGGTCAACAACGTGGAAACACTGGCTTCAATCCCGCTAATACTGTCGAACGGGGCAAAGTGGTTTTCATCAGTTGGCACGGAAAAGAGCAAGGGAACCAAGATATTTGCCCTTACAGGGAAGATTCGCAATACAGGATTAATCGAGGTGCCGCTCGGGATAACACTGAAAGAAATCATCTATGACATAGGAGGAGGATGCATGGGGGACCACTCCTTCAAGGCCGTGCAGACAGGAGGACCATCGGGCGGTTGTATTCCTGCGAGCCATATCAATATGCCCGTAGATTATGAGTCGCTGAGTGAAGCAGGCTCCATGATGGGCTCAGGAGGCATGGTTGTCCTGGATGATACTTCCTGCATGGTTGATGTGGCAAAGTTTTTCCTCCACTTTACCAGTAATGAGTCCTGCGGCAAATGCCTCCCCTGCAGGCTGGGGAATAAGAGGCTGTATGAAATTCTGGACAGGATTACCCTTGGAAGAGGGAAAGAAGGTGACATTGAATTTCTTCAGTCCCTTGCCGAGGACATCAAGATATCTTCTTTGTGCGGGCTGGGACAGACAGCACCCAATCCGGTTCTTTCCACAATAAGGTTTTTCAGGGAAGAGTATGAGGCGCACATTCATGAGGGCCGGTGTCCTGCCGGTGTATGTAAGGCATTACGTCAGTATTTTATTGATGCTGACCTGTGTAAGATGTGCGGAAAGTGCTGCAGGGACTGTCCGTCCGGTGCTATTACATGGAAAAAAAAGCAGCCCGCAGCTATAGACAGGGAAAAATGCACACGATGCGGTCTGTGTTACGAAGTTTGTTCCTTTGGTGCCATACTATAAGAAAAAGTTGTTCGTTCTCTGCTGCCGGACAGCTCATTAACGGAGGTTTGACGTGTCAGAACGTACAGTAAAGATAAAAATAAACGGCATCAAGGTATGCTGCTCCAGGGGTGATAGTATTCTTGAGGCTGCAGGAAAGGCCGGGGTGAGGATACCCACTCTCTGCCATGACGAAAGGCTTGAACCCTACGGCGGATGCAGGCTTTGCAGTATTGAGGTCAGGGGAATTCCGAGATTGCTGCCTGCCTGTACAACGCCTGTTGCGCGCAACATGGTTATCATTACCGAAAGCGAAAAGATCACGAGAATAAGAAAGAGGCTCGTTTCGCTCATGTTGTCCAATCACCCGAACGACTGTATGCGGTGTGAAAAGGCCGGTGAATGCGCCCTGCAGGACCTGGCATACGAGTTCGGCGTAGACGGGAGCGAATATGGAGGGGAAAGGTGGGACCTCCCGATACGGCAGGCCAATCCCTTTATTACCTATGAGCCCAATAAGTGCATAACCTGCGGGAGATGTATAAGGATATGCAATGAAGTGGTAATGGCCGGGACCATAGACTGGGTGGGAAGGGGGTTTCATACACTTCCGGATACGGCGTTCAGAAAACCCCGTACACTCTCTAACTGCGAGTTTTGCGGCCAGTGTGTCTCCACCTGTCCTACAGGGGCCCTGACCGATAAAAAGGGCAGGGGCAGAGGAAGGGTCAATGAATTACAGAGGGTCAGGACCACCTGCGGGTATTGCGGAACAGGATGCAATTTCTTCCTGAACGTAAAAGACGGGAAGGTCATAAAGGTAACGTCAGACTACGATGCACCTGTCAATCACGGAAACCTGTGTATTAAGGGCAGATACGGCTATGATTTCATACACAGTGCGGACAGAATAACGAGCCCTCTGATCAGAAAGGGCGACAGTTTTCATGAGGCCTCATGGGATGAGGCCCTTGACCTGATTGCCGCGAAATTTACCGGTCTCATAAAGAAATACGGGAACAAATCAGTGGGGGCATTCTCCTCGTCACGGTGCAGCAACGAAGAAAACTTCCTGATTGCCAAATTTGCCAGAACAGTATTCAGAAACAACAATGTAGACAATTGCGCACGGGTCTGACACGCGCCGACCGTGGCCGGTCTGGCCACCAGCCTGGGAGCCGGTGCTGCGACAAATTCGCTGGCGCAGATGCCCGATATGGACACCCTCTTTCTGTTTGGCTCAAACCCGACGGAGGCCCATCCTGTTGTGTCACTGTACCTTAAGAAGGCACTCCGCAATGGTGCCAGACTCATCGTTGGAGATCCGCGAAGGACATGGATGGCAAAACGGGCTGATGTATGGCTTAATCTCCATCCCGCCAGTAACATTGCCCTCATTAACGGCCTGATCAATGTGATACTGCAGAAAGGCTGGGAAAACAGGGAGTTTATCGCGAACCGTACTGAGGGGTTCGAAGAGGTAAAGCAGAAGGTTGAGGAGTATGATCTCAAGAGGGTTGAGAAATTGACCGGAGTTGCTGGGAAAGATATTATTCAGGCAGCCCGGCTGTATTCTCATGCTGACAGGGCGATGATTGTGTACGGCCTCGGGGTAACGGAGCACCGGACAGGCACTGAAAATGCAATGGCCATCGCCAACCTCGCCCTTGTCTGCGGGCACATCGGCAGACCTTCAACGGGAATTATGGCACTGCGGGGGCAGAATAATGTTCAGGGTGCCTCCGATCTCGGTCCGTTGCCGGCTACCTTTCCGGGATATCAGTCAGTTACCAGTGCAGAAGTACGTGATAAATTTGAAAAGGCATGGGGAATTCCCCTGTCACCTGATATAGGGCTTAAGTCGGTTGAAATGCTTGAAAAGGCCTGCGAGGGAAAATTCAAGGGGCTCTTCATACTCGGAGAGGACCCTGCGCAGACAGATCCCAATGTGAATGAAGTAAGAAAGGCCCTGGACTCACTTGAATTCCTCGTGGTGCAGGACATCTTTCACACAGAAACCACAAAGCATGCCCATGTAATACTCCCCGGTGCGAGCTTTGCTGAAAAGGACGGCACATTCACCAACGGTGAACGCAGGGTCCAGCGCATACGAAAGGCGATTGAACCGCTGGGGGGAAAGGCAGAATGGCAGGTCATCAGCGAACTCGCGGGAAGGATGGGATATCCCATGCAGTACAATCACCCTTCAGATATCATGGACGAGATAGCGGGGCTGACCACGATTTACGGGGGAATAAGTTATGACCGTCTTGAGAGGGAAAGCCTGCAATGGCCCTGTCCGACCAGGGACCATCCGGGCACGGCCACGCTCTATACGGATCTGTTTTCCCGGCCCGGGGGACTGGCCAGATTCATGGCCCTTGACCACACGGGCTCAGGAGAAGTGCCGGACAGCGAATACCCCTTTGTCCTTATAACAGGAAGGATCCGGGAACATTATAACAATGGATCAATGACCAGAAGGGTAAAGGGTATTATGGAGCTCGTCCCCGAAGAACTGCTTGAGATACACCCTGCTGATGCAAAGAAGATGCGTATAAAAAACGGGGACAACGTAACCGTATCATCAAGAAGAGGCCGGATCAACGTGAACGTCAGGGTCACTGACCGTTCACAGAGGGGAAATGTGTTTCTGACCTTTCATTTTCCCGAAGCATTGTCAAACATGCTGACCTCAGACCATAAAGACCCGATTACCGGCACTCCGGAATATAAATCCTGTGCAGTAAAAATAGAGAAGTAATTCCCTGTGCGGTCCGGGCCTTTCCTGACCCGGAGCTGTTCGTTCAATGCTCCTCGGGCCGGGAAGTGTCTTTGCGGAGCGCAGTATGGATACTATCGGTAACAGACCTGAAATCTATCTTGCCGCTGCCCATTTTGGGGAGTTCTTTCATGACTATGAACTGTCGGGGGAGGGCAATATTGGGCAGATGTTCCGACATATTCTGGAGCAGGGCTTTTTCATCGATTTCCTGCGTAACGGCAGCAATGATTCTGGCTCCCTTATGTGGATCGGGAATTTCGACCACACAGCATTCGACCCTGGGGGGAAGATATTTTTCCAGGACATTTTCGACCGTTACGAGAGACACCATCTCGCCGCCGATTTTTATGAACCGTTTCAGCCTGCCTGCATGCCAGAGATACCCGTCTTCATCCAGTGAACCCATATCGCCTGTATCATACCAGCCCTGCCTTATACGCCCTGACGTCTCTTCGACGTCATCAATGTATCCTTTCATCAACAGTTCGCCTTTGACCATGATCCTTCCGACATCACCGGCTTTACATTCCCTGCCTGTTTCGAGGTGATCTATGCGTACCTGTACACCGGGAAGCACCCGTCCGACACTCCCGGGCCTGTTGTGCTCCGGGGTGTTGACAGATATGACCGGTGACGTTTCTGTTGTCCCATAGCCTTCATAGAGGACGAGGGCATGTTTTTCCTGAAAGCCTTCACGGAGCGCATCCGGGCACTTGTCGGCACCGCTGACAATCAGGCGCAGACTCCTGAAATCACCGGGATGGGATTTCCTGAGGTACCCCCACAAAAAGCTCGGCGTACCGACCATCATGGTCGGTTTTTCATCGCGGATTATGGAACATACCGTGCTATAATCAAGCGGGTTTGCATAAAGAATGACGGTCATCCCTTTGTAGAGCGGCAGCCAGAGATTTATTACGAGGCCAAAGACATGAAAATAGGGGAGGTTTGCAAGCATCCTGTCATTCCCCGTGAGGTCAAAAACAGTGCTTACCGTCCGGATGTTTGATCCAATATTCCGATGTGTGAGCGGCACGGCCTTAGGGTCCTTTTCGCTCCCGCTTGTAAAGAGGATGACAGCGTTGTCATTATCGTTCCCCGCGTGGAGCATTCTTTGAAGAAGGACAGAAGGAAGAATTGATGCGGCAGCTGCCGCAAGCTTCTCGGTCCTGCCTGTTGCCTCCATGATGTCCTCGATAAAGACCATGCCGTCAACAGGAGGACAGTGAATCTTTTCCAGAAGTGCCCTGGAGGCAATAATTGTGCGGAACCGGCATTTTTTCTGGGCATAGATCGCATTCCTGTCAGCCCCTGTGGAGTAGTTGATCATAACAGGCGTTTTCCCGCTCATTAATGAAGCGACAATGGAAATGGCACACCCCGCAGAGGTTGGAACCATGATGCCGATACACCCCTCCGGGTACTTTTTGAATCTCCGCGCAAGAATAAGAGAAGCAATGAGCGCCTTTGAATAGGTGATTTTCCTGTTCGTGTTCCGGTCAATAAATGCAACCTTGTTCCGGAATTTCTTTGCTGTCCGAATAAAATGCTGATGCAGGAGCATAATGGATCCTTGTTATTGTGCTGCTTAAAATTATACTACCATACCCCGCATCCGGTCATGGGAAAAATTCACCGGCAACTGCCCGTTGACGCACATCGAAAACAGCATGATGAATACAGGCCCCCTTTAGAGGAGAATATCTTAAATTATTAAAAAAATGTTAGAATCAAATCTTGATATACATGCATTCACGTAATCTCAATGTATACACCATACATTATCCAGAGAATGTCATTTGCTATGTCATACAGGTTTCCTCTGAACTGCCTGAGTAATTTATTGAGCTGATTGTGTTAAGTTATTTTGAAATCGCTTATTCATTACTGAGAGAATCGTGACGGGAAAGTGTATCAGGGAATAAAGAGATGGGAAAAAAATTACCTTCATTACAAATAGATGACCTCACAATAAACCCTCCCATTATACAGGGCGGAATGGGGGTCAGGGTCTCACGCTCAGGGCTTGCTGCTGCAGTTGCCAATGAAGGGTGTGTAGGAGTGATCGCAGGTGTGGGTCTGGGCAGGTTTGAAGACCTGCCGCGCTCAGAATTTGAGGCCGTCAATAACGAGGCCTTACGGAGAGAAATCAGAAAAGCGAAAAGTATGAGCAACGGGATAATCGGCGTTAATGTTATGGTGGCCCTTTCCAACTATGAACCTTTAGTACAAACAGCGGTGGAAGAAAATATCGATCTTATCATATCCGGAGCAGGCCTTCCCCTGGAGCTTCCGAAACTGGTAAAAAAGAAAGATATCAAGCTGATCCCGATTGTTTCATCAGTCAGGGCACTGATGATCATCTGTAATAAATGGAACAGGAATTTTAACCGGCTGCCTGATGCGGTAATCGTTGAGGGAAACAAGGCAGGCGGCCACATAGGATATGATTTTCAGGATGTCGTTGAAGGGAAAGCCCCTTCACTTGATGATTTAATCAGTGAAATAGTTACGTATGCGAAGACCTTTGACCCGGCAATCCCGGTCATTGCTGCAGGAGGAGTATTTAATGGAAAGGACATTGCCCATTATCTCAATCTGGGTGCTTCGGGGGTGCAAATGGGGACCCGCTTTGTATGTACCGATGAGTGTGATGTGCATGAAAATTTTAAAAAAGCATATGTGGCCGCCGGGAAGGACGATATTATTATCATTAAAAGTCCTGTTGGTATGCCCGGCCGGGTGATCAGAAATAAATTTATTGAGGACGTACAAAATGGTAAAACCACGCCAAAGGCCTGCAATTATCGCTGTTTAAAAACCTGCAATCCAAAAACTGCTCCTTACTGTATTGCCAAGGCCCTGACAAATGCGGCAGAAGGAAACCTTGACGAAGGATTTGTGTTTGCCGGGTCCAACGCATACCGGTGCAAAGAAATTGTTCCGGTAAAAACACTGATTAATGAACTCGTTTCAGAGGCAATGCAGTATTTATATTGAGAAGTATCAGGAGATGGATTAATTGTCCTGCTGCAACTTTTTCTTTACCCTGAGTTTTGCGTCAATGAAATCTTTATGGGAGACATAAATGAGGTCTGCGATCTTGCGGACCATGTACTCTTCATGTTTATCAAGGAGTGCATCTGCAAAGGCGACTTCCCATAAATGCTCAATGACCTTTATCTTCTGTTCATAACTGAACCCTTTATTCATGAGCGACGTAAATTCATAATATCCTGTTGACTCCCAGATATGATCTTCTGCAAGCCCCAACAGGGCTTGTGTCTCTTCACCGGTGAGTGCAAACTTTGTCCGGATGGTATTTGTTATGGTTCCCCGTTCGTCCTCACTGATATGCGCATCAGCCCTCATCATCTCTACAAGGAGCGCGGCCGTAGCAATCTGGAGAGAATGTTCAGACACGCCCTCCGGGCTTTCAGGAGCGGATTTCACATACCTGTCAAAAAATTGTTTAATAGTGCTGATCATGGTCCACGGACACCTCTTATGATAAACCAGGCGGTGTATCTCGTTGTTTTTGCTTGATCACTATTATAAAGTGCCGGGCCACCTCAGGGCAAGAGATCATTGGCCGGAATGACAGTATGATTTATCGTGATTTCTTCTTGTAAAGAGAGTCTATCAACTTTATTGCGAAAGGACCTGATTTATTTATTGCTATCACGCGCATATTTTTGTACTATTTACAGTAAACACTTATTATGAGAACAGAAGGGGGATGAGCAATGTCTGGGAAGAAACTGCCAAAGATGTACACCAGTATCAGGGAAAGGTATGAAGAACTCGCCGATGCTGTCGAAAATCTCGGCAAGGCAGCCAGGGCGTCCGGGCCGATAGATGAAAAAACATCTCATCTGATCCAGCTTGCAGCAGCTGCGGCAATACGCTCGGAAGGTTCCGTGCACAGTCATGTAAGGAGGGCGATTGAGGCCGGGGCAAAAAAAGATGAGGTGTATCATACATTGATTCTTCTCACCAGCACAATTGGTTTTCCTGCCGCATCAGCGGCACTGAGCTGGGCTGATGATGTTTTCAGGAAGAAATAACAAGCAGGCGGCTCTATAACAGGACCCTTGATTCCTCCTTCCGGGGAGGGATGAGGGGACTACAATGTCCTGCCGGGAATCTTATTGACGCGGACTGTTTTTGATCAGCGCAGATCGGGAGGCAGCACGTGAAATTGATTATTGCACTTTCTTTTTTAATGTTGACGGTGAACGGGGGCACGGCACCCTGTGCGGCTGGTGACTCAGCTCTTGTCTGTGCCTCCACAACGAGTACGCAAAACTCCGGACTGTTTGATCACATACTTCCCCTTTTTAAAAACGAAACAGGGATTACGGTCAAGGTAATTGCTGTTGGCACCGGTGCTGCCCTTGAAATCGGGAAACGGGGTGATGCCGATGTAGTCCTCGTTCATGCAAAAGATGATGAGCTGAAACTGGTGCGGCAAGGATGGTTTGTCAACCGTCATGATCTTATGTACAATGATTTCATAATTCTCGGTCCGCTTTCGGACCCTGCGGGTATTCAGGGTATAAAGAACGTCCCGTCGGCATTGGACAAAATTGCCTCTTCAAAGGCCACGTTTGTCTCAAGGGGAGACAACTCCGGAACACACAAAAAGGAAATGAAACTCTGGAAGACCGCCGGGATTGATCCGAAAAATAAAGAGTGGTACCTTGAGGCAGGGCAGGGAATGGCAAAGACATTGAGAATTGCCGGTCAGATACAGGCGTACACGCTGACCGACAGGGGCACATTCCTTTCATTAAAGGACAGGGAAGAAAGTGAACTTCGTATTGTCGTCGAGGGAGACCCTGACCTGTATAATCAGTACGGCGTTATGGCGGTAAACCCCGCAAGGCACCCTTATGCAAAGCATAAAGAAGCCCTGGAATTCATTTCGTGGCTAACATCTGATAAAGGTCAAAAAGCAATAGCTTCTTTTAAAGACGATAGGGGAAACCGGTTGTTTACTCCGGGTGCTCAATGAAACAGGGCAAAGAACAGAACTTCAGTGAAAGGCAGCTCTGTCGAACCCTTGACCCTTCGCATCTTCCCGGACATTTATGGATTTCCTGATCCATTCAGTTTACAAGGCATTTGAGCTCATCATCTCTTTTGACCCTGAGCTGACGGGCATTGTCCTGCTCTCTCTAAAAGTATCCGGGATGGCCATTATCATCGCAACGGGTATCGGCCTGAGTATTACCCTGTTCCTTGACCTGAGAGATTTTCGGGGCAGGAGCATAATTGTCACATTCATCAATACATGTATGGGGTTCCCTCCGGTAGTGGCCGGACTAATCCTGTACTTAATGTTTTCAAGATCGGGGCCATTTGGTTTCTTGCAGCTGCTCTATACCCCCTCAGCCATGGTCATTGCGCAGGTGCTGCTGGCTTCTCCAATCATTGCAGGCCTTAGTTATGCTGCCGTAGTATCTGCAGACCCCGCATTACGGTTTACGGCGACCACACTGGGGGCAACACCCCTTCAGGCATCGCTGAAGATAATCAGAAACGCGAGATATGCAATTCTGGCATCTGTGCTTGCAGGGCTTGGCAGGGTCATGGCCGAAGTGGGGGCAGTGCTTATTGTCGGAGGGAACATTGCCGGTTATACGAGAGTAATGACTACCGCAATAGCACTTGAAGCGGATAAAGGCGACTTTGAACTGGCGGTCGCCCTTGGCATTATTCTCCTGACTATCTCGTTTGTTCTTAACGGAGCACTATTCATGCTGCAAAAGAAAGAGAGCGCGTAATGATAGAGAGGCTGCAGGCCATGGAAATAAAAAAACAATTTTATTCGGGGTTCGGGCTTGCATGTTCTTTAAATGCGCGGGAGGGTCCCCTTTACGCGATAGTCGGCCCGAACGGAAGCGGGAAATCAACGCTCATGAGAATCCTGGGCCTTATTGAACCTCCGGACACTGGCAAGGTCATTTATTACATTGACGGCAGGTCCATGGAAAGTCCTTATGGAAATGTCGAAATCAGGAGAAAAGTGGTGCTCGTGCCTGCGAGGGCCGGGATGTTTAATGAAACTGTCTTCAAGAATGTCGCTTACGGACTCAGATTACGCAAGGTGAGCAAAAGCACAAGAGGAGACCGTGTCATTGAGGCACTCAAAGAGACGGGACTTGCGGGGAAAGAACACATTAATGCGCTTCAGCTCTCCTCAGGGGAGGCGCAGCGGATGGCGCTCGCACGGGCACTGGTCCTTGATCCTGACATTCTGCTACTTGATGAACCTACGGTATCACTTGATCCGTATAATACGCAGATCATCGAGGAAATTATCAGGGCCAGAAAGGCGGCGTCGGGCAAAATAATGATTATCGTTACCCACAACCTTCATCAGGCAAGGGCCCTTTCCGAGTTCGTTATTTTCATGTCTGAAGGAAAGATAATGGAAATGACCGCATCTGATACGTTCTTTCAAAAGCCAGCCACAGAATGTGCGCGGAAGTTTATATCCGGAGAGGTCTATTAAACTGTCTGGAAAATCATGCGGTTCT
>JBFKMY010000044.1:0-11593 GCA_041629615.1 Thermodesulfovibrionia bacterium
AATGCGATCAGGTTAACCCGGGTAAGGGAATAACTTCAGATTACAAAACCTGTTCACAATTTCTTCATACCTGATTAATTATAATAGGTGTTGAAAGGATCGACCGATAGAAGAGAGCCTCGTTGCGTTTCAAATGCAAAGGGTCATTCCGTCTGTTCTGGAATGAAAGAGGAGTAAGATTTCCGACGTAGCGGAAATGACAGTTCAAACAGCCCGGCACTACAAGGTTGACGTGACACTGGTTGAACAGAAGAAGTCTGCGTGAATGTTCAATAAAGCATGCATGCCAAACAGGATGTGATTCCCGGTCTGACGTTGACTTCAAGAATCATGAACCGCTATAGTTAAAACCGGAGGATTTTTTTGGAAGACAGGGAAAAGAAAGATATATTTGAATCAATCTGGAAGTTTTTCGCTTCAGTCAAGCTTGCCATATTTGTTTTAATATTACTGGCCGTATCATCAATAGTCGGCACGATCGTTGAACAGCAGGCTGAACCAGCAAAAAATATTGCATTGCTCGCCAAGTTTTTTGGTGATTCCGCTGCACCGACTGTTTATAACATATTTGCAAAACTCGGTTTTATGGACATGTACGGTTCGTGGTGGTTCACGACGTTCCTTGCAGTATTCAGCATCAATCTCATCGTATGTTCCATTGACAGGTTTCCAAAGACATGGCGTCTTATTAAAACCCCGCTGAAACCGTTATCTGATGCAGCGATCAAATCCATGCCTGTAAAGAAAGAACTGACATTAAAGGCCGGCCCTGGTGTAGCAAAGGACGAATTTCTGAACAGTCTGAAGGCGTCGGGATACCACGTGCGTGAAGCAACGGAATCAGATTCTGTACGGCTTTATACGCAAAAAGGCAGGTATGTGCGTCTGTCAGTGTATGTTGTTCACCTGAGTATAATCCTGATCTTCATCGGAGCAATTATTGGGATACAGTACGGCTTTAAGGGGTATCTGAACCTTCCCGAAGGACGGGCTTCAAACGTGGCATATGAATCTCCCACCAAACCCATTCCCCTTGATTTCACCATTAAGTGCAACTGGTACGACACTCAATATTATGATGGAATAGACACACCGAAGGAGTTCCAGAGTGAGCTCGTTATCATGGAAAACGGGAAAGAGGTAGTCACAAAAGTAATCGAGGTCAATGACCCGCTGACCTACAAGGGAATAACCTTTTACCAGTCAAGCTATGGAATGATGCCTGAGGCTGCCGGCTACTTTGTCCTGGATGTTACGCCAAATGGCGGGCAGGAAAAGAGGCTCTGGCTCAGATACGGCGATTCCTTTGAAATCCCGGGCACAGGGGTCAAGGGTAAAATCCATGATTTTTCACCTGCCCTTACCCGTGACAGGTTTACGAACAAGTTAACTACCTATTCCGAAAATATGGTCAACCCTGCTCTGGCAATAGAGTTTGATCAGCCCGGAAGGGATAAATATATAGGATGGATATTAAAGCGGTATCCGGATACAGGAGAGATCCCCGGCGGGCATTCCGTTAAATTTGCCGACTACTGGGGCGTGGAATATACCGGGCTCCAGGTAGCAAAAGACCCCGGTGTCTGGCTCATCTATCTCTCTTCTGTTCTTATGACTGTTGCCCTCTACATTTGCTTTTTTATAAGTCATAAAAAAATATGGATCAATATAACAAACGACAAAAAATCGGTCAGGGTCATGGTGGGAGGCTCCACAAACAGAAACAGACTTAACTTTGAAAAAGAAGTCGATAAAATCATATCCGTTGCAGCACAGGCAATAGAGACAAGACATCCATCAAAGAAATGATGTCGGTTACAATAAAAAAAATACCAAGGAGTAACGAATGAGCAGCTCTATCTTTTTCGATATCTCGGCAGGCCTCTATATAGCCGCAATGATTACCTACGTGATTTATCTTGTTGTCAGGAATAATACGACAGGAATAATCGCGACGACGCTTACCATTTCCGGTTTTGTCAGCCAGAGTACGGCGTTGCTTATCCGGTGGGTCAATTCATATCATTTCTGGATGTCCTCCAACCCTGCATCCGGTCTTACCGAGGGAATCCTGAGGGCAGCTCCCCTGAGGAACCTTTATGAGTCCCTTGTATTCTTTGTCTGGTCTCTTATCTTGTTTCATATCATAATGGAATTCATATACAAAAACCGTTCGCTCGGGGCGTTTGTTACCCCCCTTGCAGCGCTCGCTCTTCTCTTTATTGACATATCTGGCACGTCAAAGGAAATCCAGCCCCTTATCCCGGCGCTTCAGTCAAACTGGCTGCTGTTCCATGTGCTTCTCAGTTTTCTCGGTTATGCCGCGTTCGGCGTGTCCTTCGGTGCTGCATCGGCATATCTTGTAATGGTCACAGAATCGAAAACAGAGAAGACATATATCTTCTGGAGCATTATCGTCGGAATATTCCTGCTCGTGCTTGTCGGTATGGGGATCGACTTTCTCAGTCTGTCCGGAGCCGAACGCGATGAATTAATACAGAACCATTTCCTGAAATCCACGCTCAGGAGCCCGTCAGGGGGGGTGGCTGCGGTGAGCTGGATAGGTTCACTTTTATTCATCTTTGTTATATGGCAGTTCGGCCACGGCCTCAAGAAGGTACTGACAGGGCTCAATCTGTCGCCATCAATGCTTGACGAGATAGCCTATAAAAGCATAGCAGTAGGTTTTCCTTTATTCACCATAGGCGGGCTGATCATGGGTGCCATATGGGCAAACAGCGCATGGGGCAAGTACTGGACATGGGACCCGAAAGAGACATGGTCGCTCATAACATGGTTTGTATACGCCCTCTACCTGCACGCCCGTTTTGTTGGAGGCTGGAGAGGGAAAAGGGTTGCAGTACTTTCTGTTATCGGTTTTATTGCCGTTATTTTCACGTACCTCGGGGTGAATCTTGTGCTGTCCGGACTGCACGCCTACGGGAGCGGGTAATTGCCCTGTGCTGAGAAATTCATAATTTCTTCAAATTTGTTCTATAAGCTATTCAGTGGATGCTGACCACTGATTAAAAGGTTATTTCCTGCCTACGCTAAGAGCCCAACCTTTTAACTTCAGCCATGTCCCCTAAACGTGGTCAGCATCTTTTTTATTATATCGGCTTATATTTATTTCCCCTTTAGACAGAATGAGTGAGATACGGCACTGCCAGTGTTTATATACCCCGTTCACCATCGCCCTCTGTATAAAATAACCCCTGAAATTTGCTAATATAGACCTCAACTGCAATGCTTCGTGAACTCCACATTAAGAACTTCTCCATAATCGATGATGCCAGTATAGAGTTTCATGACGGGTTCAATGTCATTACAGGAGAAACAGGATCCGGAAAATCCATCATAATCAATGCCCTCAGTCTTGCCCTCGGAGAAAGGGCGTCAGCAGATTATGTCAGAAGCGGGGAAAAAGAGGCAGTTGTTGAAGTATACTTCGACATACAGCGGCAATTAATCAATCCCTTGACACTTCAGTCCCTTGAAGACAACGGTATCAGCCTCGATGACGGTCTTATTTTAAAGCGGATTATTACCCTGCAGGGCAGAAGCAGGGCATATGTCAACGGCTCTATGGTAAACGTACAGGTCCTTGCGGACATCAGCAGAAACATTATAGATGTGCATGGCCAGTATGAGCACCAGTCTCTGCTGTCCCCGGACAATCAGCTCGATTTGCTGGATTCATACGGGGGACTGATGCCTGAGAGACGTGAAGTGTCCGGACTCCATGCGTCACAACGCGCGCTTCAGGAGTAGATCAGCGGTCTTCTCAGGAAAGAAAAGGAACGGGCCCAACGGATTGATATGCTGAAATTTCAGATAAACGAAATCGAAAGTGCACAATTGAATCCCGGAGAAGAGGAAGGGCTTCAGGAAGAAATCAGGATTGTGGGCAATGCAGGCCGTCTTGCAGAACTTGCTGCCAGGGCCCATGATTCACTCTATGCCTCTGATACTTCCTGCATTTCAAATCTCTCGGTTATCCTTAACGATCTTAAAGAAATTGCACGTATTGATGAGCGTGCATCGGACTCCCTGAAATCTCTTGAAGAAGCACTTCCCCTGCTTGAAGAAACATCATACTTTCTCAGAGACTATAAAGACAATATTGATTTCAGTCCCCGGCGACTCGAAGAGATCCAGGAAAGGCTTGAACTCATAAAAAGCCTCAAGAGGAAATACAACAGTGATATCCGGGGCATTCTTGATTACAGGGGAAAGGCCGTCACAGAACATGAGGATTTGCAACATTCTGAAGAAAGGCTCGGATTATTGCAGGAAAAACTTCTCACCATGAAAGAAAGATTTACCAGGGCAGCCCGTCATTTATCAGAAAAAAGAACTCTCCTCGCAAAAAAGATTGAATCAAAGGTTGAGACAGAACTCTCAGCCCTGTCCATGTCAGGGAGCAGGTTCTCTATTCACATAAAGCAGGACAACGGCGACGATACAGCCGATGGGTGTAAATCAACGGAAACGGGGATTGATTATATTGAGTTTCTCATTGCGCCGAACGTAGGGGAAGAGCTTAAACCTGTTTCAAAAACAGCATCAGGCGGTGAACTTTCAAGAATAATGCTGGCCCTCAAAGGCATCCTGGCAAAGGGGGACAATATCCCTGTCCTGATCTTTGATGAAATTGATGCGGGGATAGGGGGAAATGCTGCTGAAACCGTCGGGCATAAGCTGAATAATCTTGCCTCCAGCCATCAAATCATAAGCATAACCCATCTTGCCCAGATTGCTTCTTATGCAAAGAGTCATCTGAAAATTGAAAAGAAGGTCCATAATAAGAGGACATTTGTGGAGATAAAAATAATTGAGCAGGATGAGAGGATTAAGGAAATTGCGCGGATGTTAAGCGGGAAAACCACGCCCGCCTCACTTAAGCATGCAAAAGAACTGCTCAGGAAAAGTGGAAATCATTGACATCATTCACCTGTGTATTTCATAGTAGCGAAAAATCGCTGTGGACGTCTCGGAGTAAATGTATTATTGTCATTGCTATATGTAACCTTACCATATGTAACCTTGCAGGACAATTGTTACCTCTCGTTACACTTCCGGATAACACACAGGGAAACTATGTTCCTAACATCTTAAAATATAAAATAATTTATCCTCCAAATACTGGCATTATTATTGCATTCTTTTTTTGTACTATAATTACGGACATTTTAATTGCATAACGATTCGACCCGATGTCTATTATAAGTATAACTAATTATTACATATAAGAAAACAATTGACAGGCATTATTAAATATGATAATTTCATAGTCAGCTGATCCGGTTATATTCTGAATTGTAGCATATAAAAGGGGGAGGTGAGTACATGAAATTTCAGTCTGACGAACCGGTGGACATTGCCCCGGAAATAATGGAGTCGCTTGAGAAAAGAGGTGTTTCCCGTAGGGACTTCATGAAATGGTGTGCCGGGATGGCGGCATTGCTGTCCTTGCCTTCATCGTTTATCCCCAGAATTGCTGAAGCAGTTGCAGCGCAAAAGCCCTATCTTCTCTGGCTTGAATATCAGGACTGTGCAGGTGATACGGAAGCACTGCTGAGGGCGACCAAGCCGACTGTGGGCCAAATCGTGCTCGATATCCTTTCAGTGGATTATCATGAGACCATTATGGCACCTTCGGGACATCGGGCGGAGAAGTCGCTCATGGATGTAGTAAACAACCACAAAGGAAAATATTTCGCGGTTGTTGAGGGGGCCATACCTCTGAAGGACAATGGTATTTACTGCTGCATCGGGGGAAAATCTGCTGTTGATATTGCACGCGAGGTGTGCGGTAATGCGCTGGCCACCATTGCTGTAGGCACCTGTGCCACACACGGAGGGATCCCGGCAGCACTCCCGAACCCGACAGGTGCGGTAGGCGTTAAAGAGGCGGTCCCGAATGCAACGGTCATCAATTTGCCGGGCTGCCCCCTGAACGTAGAAAATCTCACTGCCTGCATTGTTCATTATCTTACACTGGGCCGTTTACCCCGGACAGACAAACTCGGCAGGCCTCTCTTTGCGTATGGCAAGAGGATTCACGATAATTGTGAAAGAAGAGGCCATTTTGATGCAGGTCAGTTTGTACGCCAGTGGGGCGATGAAGGACACAGGCAGGGCTGGTGTCTGTATGAGATGGGCTGCAAGGGCCCCGAGACGTTTCACAACTGTCCCACGGTCAAATATAATGACGGCACGAGCTGGCCTGTTCAGGCCGGCCATGGATGTCTCGGCTGTTCTGAACCCCATTTCTGGGACACGATGAGTCCTTTTTATAAGAGGCTCCCGAATGTTCCCGGATTCAGTGTTGAAAAGACCGCGGACAAGATCGGCCTGGGACTCGCAGCAGCAACCGCCGCAGGTCTGGCAATTCATGGTATTGGAAGGGCAATTGCGCCCAGAAAAAAAGATGAAGAAGAAAAATAGGAGGTGGGACCATTGGCAAAGAAATTAGTAATTGACCCTATCACCAGGATTGAAGGACATCTGAGGATTGAAGCGAAAATTGAAAATGGAAAAGTCGTCGATGCCTGGAGTTCCAGCACCATGTTCAGGGGGATCGAACTCATCCTGAAAGGAAGGGACCCCCGGGACGCATGGGCCTTTACCCAGCGAATATGAGGCGTCTGAACAACGGTGCACGCAACCGCCTCGGTGAGAGCGGTCGAAGACGCTTTAGGTATTACCATTCCTGATAATGCAAGGATCATCAGAAACCTGATTTCAGGGATTCAGTATGTGCAGGACCATGTAATCCACTTTTATCATTTGCATGCACTTGACTGGGTGGATATTGTCAGTGCGCTCAGTGCCGATCCTGTCAAGACATCGGCCCTTGCCCAGTCAATATCGGACTGGCCTCAATCAGGCGCAGACTATTTCAGGGGAATAAAGGACAAACTCAAGGCATTTGTGGACAGGGGGCAGCTCGGTCCCTTTGCCAACGCATACTGGGGACACCCGGCATACAAACTGCCTCCGGAAGCCAATCTCATGGCAGTGGCCCACTATCTTGAGGCCCTTGACTGGCAGAGAGAGGTCATCAAGATTCAGGCATTACTGGGGGCAAAAAACCCCCATGCCCAGACGTATATCGTCGGCGGTATGTCAATCCCTGTTGACCCCGAAAGCCAGAACGCCCTGAATGCAGGCAGTATCGCATTTATGAAAGGGCTGGCACAGAAGGCGCTGGACTTTGTTGAGCATGTATACATCCCTGATATAATCGCCGTAGCGCCTTTCTATCTGGACTGGGCAGGCTACGGGGCCGGGGTCGGCAATTTCCTCAGTTACGGGGAATTCCCCAACGACACGGAGAGCAATACGGAAAACATGTGGCTGCCCCGGGGCATCATTCTCAACAAGGACCTGTCAACAGTCCACCCGGTGGACCACAATAAGGTCACTGAATACGTAACACACTCCTGGTATAACTACTCTGACGGGGACGGTACTTCAAAACATCCGTGGGACGGTGAGACCAGCTACAAATATACGGGCCCCCAGCCGCCCTATGAGTATCTGAACACCGATGAAAAATATTCATGGCTCAAGGCCCCCCGTTATGACGACAATGCCATGGAAGTCGGGCCCCTTGCACGGATGCTCGTTGCCTATGCATCGGGACATAAGGAAGTTCAGGATACGGTCAATCATGTACTGAAGACGCTCGGAGTGGGCCCCGCTGTCCTTTTCTCTACGCTGGGAAGGATCGCCGCCAGGGGCGTTGAAACACTGGTTACGGCCAAAAAGCTTCCCGAGTGGATTGATCAGCTTGCCGCTAATATGAAGAACGGGGACATGAGGATCCACAGCGGTGAAAAATGGGACCCCTCTGAATGGCCGTCAGAAGCAAAGGGGTACGGCTTTCACGAGGCCCCCCGCGGATCGCTCGGCCACTGGGTAAAGATCAAAAACCAGAAGATCGAAAATTTCCAGATTGTTGTTCCGGGAACATGGAACGGTTCTCCCAGAGATGCCAAAGCACAGAGAGGGCCGTACGAAGAGGCGCTGATCGGAACACCCGTGGCTGATCCTGAACAGCCCGTTGAAATTCTCAGGACAATACACTCCTTTGATCCGTGCATGGCATGCGCCGTTCATGTCGTTGATACGGAAGGGAATGAGATCATCAAGCTCAAGGTGAAATAAGAAAGGGGAATGGATATGACACAGGAGAGAATCAGGATCTATTCATGGGAATTCCCGATCAGATTGACACACTGGATCAATTTCCTCTGCATCCTTGTCCTTTCGGTTACGGGCTACTACATCGGTGATCCCTTTATCCATGCCCTTTCGTCCAAGCAGTACATCATGGGCTGGATGCGCTTCATACACTTTGTGGCAGCGTATACGTTTCTGATGAGTATTTTCATCAGACTGTACTGGTCGCTTGTGGGGAACAAATATGCCTGTTACAAAAACTGGTTCCCCTTTTCGCGCGCACGGCTGGGCCAGATGGCCGACGATATGAAGTGTTATCTGCTGATGGGAGACAGGACCAAATGCCATCCCGGTCATACTGCCCTTGGAAGTCTGACCTATCTGTTCCTGATGCTGATTTTTTTCTTCATGATTTTTTCCGGTTTTGCCCTGTACTCCGTTAATCATACAGGCACTGTCTGGACAATCCTTGGAGGATGGCTGCTGAACATAATGACCCTGCAGACTGCCAGGCTGTTTCATCATGCCGCGATGTACGTAATCCTGGTAATCGCGATGATACACGTCTACATATCGTGGTTTTCCGATTCCCGGGACAGAAATGGTCTGATGGGATCTATTTTCACCGGCTATAAATTTGTAACGGAAAAGGACCTGGACTGATCGGGAAAGGGTCTCAAAAAGTTCACCATTCAGGCCCCGGAGGACCCCGGTCTTCCGGGGCTTCAATGTGAGGGCATCGTGAATATCGCTGTCTTTGGAATAGGAAACATACTCCTCTCTGATGATGGGGTCGGGGTGCATGCTGTTAATACATTGAAGAACGAGTACACGTTTCCTGAATCAGTCACACTGATAGACGGCGGTACAAAAGGTCTTGATCTCCTGCCCCTGTTTGAAAACAGAGACAAAGTTCTCATCATAGATGCGGCAAATTTCAAAAAAGAGCCGGGAACCATCGGCACTGTTGAAGGTGATAAGATACCCGCCTTTCTGAGCGCCAAACTCTCCGTCCATCAGATAGGGCTTCCTGACATGCTGTTTGCTGCACGGCTCATGGAAATTATGCCCGCAGAAATATGTCTGATAGGAATTCAACCCCTGTCCATGGATACGACTACCGAGATGTCTGATGTTGTGCGCGATAACATGGATACGCTTATAGACAGGGTACTGGAGAAATTAAGGGCCTGGGGTGTGGACGCAGTCCTGAAACAGAAAGCGATGCCTTAAAGGGTTACAATGTATTCTGAATGCTCTGATTGCAGAAGCAGGCAGCAAAGCCCTGACCGAAAGTCACCTGATAGCGGTTACCGGAATATACAGGGAGCGAGACGAACAGACAGATTATTGCTTATGATTTGTGAAAGTCGTGATGTGCATTGACTGAGCGATTAGTCGCTTGACAACATAGATAAAAAGCCCGGTCAGGACCAGGTTGAGCGCGAGGCTAAGCATGGCGATGGTGATAATCGGTCCTCCGATTCCGTAGCTGAGTGAAATGATCAATACGCCCGCACCGACCTCGCCGCGAGGCCACATGCCGATAGCCAGGGCCAATCGTTCACGCCAGTGCGCCTCCTTGCGATAGCACAAAGCCGGGAACATCTTGCCAAGGTTTGAAATAACAGTAACGATAAGAACATGCAGAACGATAGCCCCCCAGGTCATCGTGGGCATGGTGGCTGTTATCCGCCCTATATTCTGGGAGGCGCCAATCCTGGACTCGGCAGCTTCGGCCTCGGGAGAACCACCTGCATGGAGAGTTGATTCAAACATTTCTCGCATTGCGCTGTCTTGAACTGCTGCTTCTCCCCGGAGAATAAGCGGCATCGAGAGGCCGACCAGGATCATAAATACGGAGGTGACAGCAGTTGTGACTTTTCTTTCCTGGGGCGTGTTGATTGCTTCGTGACCGCGATCTTCGTCAACGAACTCTTGAGACGTCCCGGCCCCGTCTTTAATAGGCTGTTTCGGGTACGCCATGATGCAACCCAGTACAAACGCAGGGAGCAACACTTCGATGTGGATCGGCACTGAATCATCGATAAACATGGAACCTTTGTACACCACCTCACTGATCGCGGTGATGACCGCGGAATAGGCAAGAATCCAGCGCCAGGTCACCGGGATACGAATCTTGTGCAAAAAAACGTACGTTATCATCAGCATGACCGCCATAACAACTACGGTTATCCCCAGCTGCCAGACGAGTCCGACCATTATCATCTTCAGCGGAATCATCAGCAGCACGGTGTCAAGGTCATCAAAAATGGCAAGGATTCGTGCCTTACGGAAAAGCCATGTTCCGCCCAGTCCCGCGGCAGCAAGCATCGAAAACAATATGCCCGCTGATGTTGGTGCCGCGAAGCGTCCGGCAAGCAATGTCTCCTTCCAGGCCGCAAAGCTGCCCCAGGTCTCAGGCGGCAAGAGCACGAATACAAAGTACAGCGTGACGAAAATCCACGGAAAACTGGCGGCAGTAAAAGCAACGATGTAATCCCAGCCATACTGCCTCAGATGCGATTTGTCGATATCGAATTCATAGCCGACACGGATCATAATAAACGACAGAGCCGTCATGGTAATGATTCGGACAAGATCACCGGCGGTGGCATAGGCCGGGCCTACGAGGCCTGGCAACCACTGCGAGCCAATCAGGCCCAGAAGCAGCAGGATGGAGAACAAGAGCACCTTACGCATTAATAGTCAAGGATCCTTTCTTCTTGCAATACTTCAATAACATATGATGGTTTCAAGGATTATTTTACGATATTCTCTCCTTATAACACTCAATTTCTCATGTAAGCGATAGGTCCGGTGAGAAGCTCAGACTGGTGATAGTTATCTCATGTCAATTATACACGATCCTTTGAATCATTGAAGATTATCATTGTTGAGATACCTTGTTGGCGCGGGAGGAGAGTATTACCAGTAAAAAGTGCGGATAAATACCGCGCCACCGGCCGCGCAGAAGCGACTGCGACTCAGCAGACCGGGCAGCCACTTGTTCCACAGCCCCTATCTATCTCTGGCATCATTGCGGCGAATTATTGGTTTTCATGCGTATTGCCCGCACCGCTATAATAGTCAGGGTGAGCACGGTTAGCAGAATTACAAAGTACAACATGACTGCGTTCAACCGTGGCAAGGCATCATGATGGGCTGCAGCGAAGATAAGGTATAGTGCATCAGAAAGACCAGGCCAGCGCCCAATACCCAATAATAACTATATGAATTGAAAAGAGTCAGCAAAGTCTGCACGCTTCATGAAAAAACAGGATATGACACAACCTTTATTGTATGATATGCTGTAGTTACACTTTTTGATCTGTTATCTATGACATATTTCAAAAGGAGTTCGTTATCATCAATCTTCTTCCCATATCCAGCATAGTACGGT
>JBFKMY010000045.1:0-11586 GCA_041629615.1 Thermodesulfovibrionia bacterium
CAGCTGGTATTATTGTATCTCACCCACACTCCTGAAGGTGATCCCGTTGATCCGAAATCCACGATCACATCATCCTGTCCGCTGTTGTCCATATCTCCCACTGCTATTATCTCGGGACTCTTGGTGTGGAGCTTTACCCAGCTGGTATTATTGTATCTCACCCACACTCCTGAAGGGGAACCCGTTGATCCAAAATCCACGATCACATCATCCTCTCCGCTGTTGTCCATATCTCCCACTGCCACTATCTCCGGGCTCTTGGAGTGGAGCTTTATCCAGTCTGTATCATTATATCTCACCCACACTCCGGCAGGGGAACCCGTTGTTCCAAAATCCATGATCACATCGTTCCTGACAGCCTCGCAGGTATCCATAAATCCATCACAATTTTCATCTACACTATTCCCGCATATTTCCATAACACCCGGGTTAATGGTAGCGTTATTATCATTACAGTCGCCTGCAGGGGCCGTCAGCTCTGAGAGAGCCTTATAACCCGATACGCGCGTGCATGAGGTTATCGTGGCCGTGCCATCGGAGTATGCGTCATTATCATTATCCTTGTACCAGGTCTGTCCCGGGTACTCCAGTGGATCATTATCATCACAGTCAGTCTGACTCCCGCCGGAACATGAATTATCACCAGGATTTCCGTATCCATCATTGTCATTATCAATACAATCCAGGATCCCACTCTGGATTAATACATCAAACCAGAGGTCCTCAATGTCCCCTGCCTCCTCCGCCATTGATACATACCCGTTTCCATTGGGATGAATATCATCAAAATAATCACCCGGAGTATTAAGAAAATGAGTGTAAAAATCAGGTGGCACAACCGGGATGGCATGCTCTGCTACAAGCTGGTCAATAACAATATTGTATTCATTGATTGTATTGTCTTGCAGGGTGGAGGCATTTCGTGCATAGGGCACCTTCGCCAGCAATGGAACTATTCCTGCTGCCTCTGTATCCAGCACAATCCTCCGCATATTGTACTTATATGTGTACGTACAGGAAGGGTCCCCTGACTGGAGCTGGGCTTCTGTACAATTCATGCCGCTCATAACAGGCATCGCACCCTTTGCGTCATTCGTGCCAAATAATATCAATACATATTGACAGGTTGAATGACGGTCCAGCGTAGAGGCCAATCGATTCACCCCGCTTGCTGAATGACTCCCCCCCGATGAAGTACCGCCAAGCCCCTCATTCAACACCGTGATCGGATGGTTCGGAAAATACCCCGAGAGGAGATCATTTAATACCGGCGTATATCCCCTGTTTTTGTTGCGCCCGTCGGAGGAATCATTGTCCTGAACCCTGTCATCACCATATCCGCTCGTTATGCTGTCCCCGTAACCCAGGAAGCACTTGCCCCCAACACCAATACTGACATTAGTGTCACTATCCTGCCCTCCGGGGTCTGCAATAAAAACGCCGGAGCTGTTTACAATATACGCTTCAACACTGTGGTCCCCCTGTGCCACATTAAAAAACTGGCCCGAATAAGGTGCAGTAAAGTCTATAAAAGAAGCAGCCCCTCCATCGAGACTGAAGGCCACTCCCCCTCCTGAGGGAACATTCACTGCCACCGCAGAGACCTGAAAGCTGTAGGGTTCGGCCCCGGAGTCTGTCACCGCAACAGAATACGATACCGGTCGTGATATCACTACTTTGGGGGCTGTAGCAGCATCAGTGATCATGACATCATCAAACTCAGCCTTACTCTGCGTAAAGAGCGCAATACTTCCTGAACTATGGTCAGCATCGATCACACTAAACAGGGGTTCTCCATTGACGTAGACTAATATCCTGCTTCCCACGCTATCAATTACAACATGTGTGTCTTCGCCACTCGTAAATCCCCTCCCGTTAAAGCCCAGTGTTGAAAATATCCCGCCCGTCCTTTTCTCCAGCCGACTGGACCCCTGCATCCTGCTCATCGTGAACCGGTAATAATTATTCGCATTAGTGTAGCGAAACATGATGCTGACGGTATCACGGGCTGCAGAAATGTCCGAAAGGGACTTCATTTTAACCTGGACCTGATAGTTGGTCAGGGCAAAACCATTACCATAGACTGAATAACTGCCCACCGGATAACTGCCCCGCCACTCATCGACCCAGTCATTCAACTGCGTATATCTCCCGTTGATGACCTGCCAGTTAGATGCTTTGCCCGCATCATTTACAACGGTCCACCCATTTGCATTCCCATCACTGAAATCATCAAAGAAAATACAGTTGCAGTCCGGGTCAGAACAGTCAATGAGGCCGTCAAAATCATCATCAAGACCGTCGTTACAGATCAACTCCTGAGCCCCTTGATCCTGCTGCGTTATAACAATATCATCGAAATAGACATCCACGACTTCATCTGTGGTGGTCTTTTTGCTGTTCCATCCCCCCACCGTTATGGTATGGCTCCCATTGGACAGATTCATCTCAATTGTCACCTGCCGCCATCCCGAATCCTGCGCTGTCCCTGTTCCACAATACTCTTTCAGATAGTCCCCCTGCCCCGGACTAACAAGGGCCCCGTCAACCGCCACCAGCGCCTGCCCGCATTCATCGGGTTCAAAGGAACCTGAAAAGAGTAAGCGATATTTGAGGGCAATATGTACCCTGTCATTTCCATTGACCACAAAGTCCCTTGACCATCCACCGGAGATCCCTGTAACACTGACAGAATCTACCCCCCCCAGTATAACATGCACTCCTCCTCCTGAAAATCCACCGGCAGGTTCATAGGAGCCCGATGCATAAAGAGGATTGCCCGTTCCCCGGAAGGTATCGTCTCCATAAATGAACCCGCTGCTATCAGTACCAAAAAAGGCGGAAAGAATTGTTGTCGCGGCCGCAGATATAACGGCAGGACCAAACAGCAGAAGTATCACAAAACAACCTGTGATGTATTTTTTATTCATGTTTTTATATACCGCTTTTTTTTCACCGGTAATTATATCCTGAGGTCAAACTGTTATGCCACGCGTTAATTAACTGTAAAAATATGCAAAAACTATACCAGAATGTAACTAATTGATTTACCTTTTTTTCGAAATATTACCTGTACTTAAACTGTAAACATGACAAGATAAAGTGTCATTATATCTTACAGTTATTGGCGCTTTCTCCCCCTTCAAGCATTTAGATTCTTTTAAATTCAAAAAGTTATAACTTTTTTTATATTAGTAAAAAATCAGGTGCGTCAGAACATGACAGCTGAAGGAGTAACTTTTTTTGCAGTTTTAACTTTAATGCAAAAAACTATTTTGTTTCAATCATTTCCTTCACAGTATGCTTCATGTCTGCTACCTTTTCTACAGAAGATTTATCTGCTTTTTTAACATGTTCCGGGATCTGACAAAGATTTGCTTCAACGTGCGCTCCCCTGGAGATAGAGATGTGTTCTCTGTATAGTAATTCCCCTTTTACCCGGGCATTTGGACCTACATCGATTTCATTGCCTTCCAGTTTACCCGTGAATTCGGAGTTTACAAATATCTTTCCTCTTGATTTTACCTCGCCCCCCCTGAACATACCGAAAATCGATACATTGCCTCCTGTGGTAATATTGCCACACCGCACCTCTCCCCTGATATCAACATTGCCTCCCGCTGTATCTATGTTTCCCTTGCAGGTCCCTTTTATGACAATATTTGCATCCTGCTGAGCCGTTATATTCCCTTCAATATCGCCACTCAGTTCCAGGTCGCACGTTACCTGTATATCCCCTTTTACCGTACTTCCCTTAAGGATCGAGTTTACGCTCCGGCTGTCTGTTGTCTCACTCAGCTGTACAGTTTCGACATGTTTACTGTCATCTGTCAACCCATCTTTTTCGGATGTACCGGTTATAACCTTTCCCCTGTCCGCTCCCCATTTTTTCAGCATCTTTGCCCTCCCTGTTTAATTGAAGATTTTCATATCGTAAAAATATTTTTTCACTCATCCAGTTAATGAATACGTATATTCTAGAATACTCCTTACTGCAATGGAAATAAGTGATTACTATTACAAATTTATTTTGAAGAGTATCTGTAATGCAAAGGACATCATTACCGGAATTGTAATTAACACTGGTAGCGGAGGTTGAACCGCAGGCAATTGACTGACACCCTGACCTGTGATAAGATTTCTTCATAATCGTACTTGTTTAAGATCCGGATAACCGGGACTCAGGAAATTATCTTTTTCCTGATATAACCACAAATAAATAAAAGGAGTGCAGACATGAGGCGCCGTGATTTTCTCAAGGCTTCGGTTCTGGCAACCGCGGCATTAACGGGCTCAGCGGTAGCTGCTGAACCGGGCAAAGAAAAGCCGAAGATAAAAAAGTATCAGGAAATAGGGAAGACCGGCCTCAGGATGAGTGATATCTCCTACGGAACAGGGCGACTTCCCTCAGCATCGATGATACTCCGGGCAATAGACAGGGGTATTAATTATTTTGATACCGCACCTGATTACGGGTCCTCGGAAAAGTATATCGGCGAAGCAATGAAGAATATCGTGAGAGACAGGATTATCATTGGATCCAAATTCTGTACACCCTATTCCTACCCGAGTCATCTGCCCCCGGGCAAGACAAAAAAGGATTATATTAAGGCAGCAGAAGACAGTCTGACAAGGATGAAGACCGATTATATGGATTTCTGTTTTGTCCATGCCATCGGTGAGCAGAGCAGCAGCCCTGAAAGAGAGAAAGAACGTCTGCTGGACGGGGAGATGCTCTCGGCATACGCTGACTTGAAGAAAGCGGGAAAAGTACGTTATCTCGCTGTATCTTCCCACGGGCCGAACAATATGGAAACCCTTCTCCTTGCCGCTGTCCGGTCGGGTCATTTTGATATGATAATGCCTGCCTTTAATTTCATGAACTTCCCGAAACTGCATGATGTACTGAAAGAGGCAAAAGAGAGAGGAGTCGGTGTCATTGCCATGAAGACCCTGGCCGGCGCAAAGGATTCGGGTGTCGATGCTGCAATCGATCCCTTCGAACCTGCTGCGTTGAAATGGGTGCTCAATCATCCCGGGGTCAACGGTCTTGTGATATCCATTAAGTCTGTATCTCACCTGGACCTTTATCTTTCTGCGTCCGGAGAAAAACTTACCGCAAAAGACCGTATGGCGCTTGACCGGTATGCAAAACAGTTCAACAGCGACTATTGCAGGACAGGCTGCGGAGAATGCGAAGCTTCATGTCCTGAGGGGGTAGCAATTGCATCAACGCTCCGCTACCAGATGTACTTTAAAGATTACGGTATGGAAAAAAAGGCGATGGCGTCCTATGCCCGGCTGGATACAAAGGCCGCAAAGTGCTCAACCTGTAAAACGGAAAACTGTAGAGGGGCATGCCCCTATGGACTTCCGGTGAGCGCCCTGCTTCGTGAAGCGCATGACAGCCTCTCATTTACGGTGTAAATGGTGTTATCAAAAACATACCGCCTCTTCCTTATAGGTCTCCTTCCGGCAGTTGCATACCTTATTTATTTTGAGGGCCAGAAGTACGACCCTGCGCTCATCAGATTTCCGTCATCACCGGCCGTCAGGAACAAACTGACAGCCCTCTTCCCCCCTGAAGTCGGAAACTACATACAGATCGGCCCGGTACGCTCCTATACAAAAGAAAATCTCTATGAATATGTAAACGGGCATGCTGAATATTTTATCTCGGCAGGCTTTACCGGCCTGGCCGTTGGAGAATATGGAACTGCGGGTTCTGACATTACCAAACCGGACGTCGTGGTCGACATCTATGATATGGGCAGGAGCATACATGCATTCGGTATCCTGTCCGATGAATCCGGGGGCAACCTTTCCGATCTTCAGGACGAATTAACTGGATACAGGACACCCATGGGGATAAGTTTTGCAAAAGGGAAGTACTATGTCAAAATATCGGTCTATAATGAAAAGGTTTCTCAGGAAACCTTTGTTCACAGCATTGCCGGGGTAATCGGTCCGGAAGCTGACCTCTTTGCTGAATTTTCACAGCTGCCTGATATCGGGGATGTCGTGGCTACCCGGTTTATAAAAGAAGCCTACCGGGGCCTTGATTTTGTTAATAATGTCATGGAACGGGAATATATTGCAGACGGGAATACCGTCCTGGTATCTGTCTTTATGGGAGCAAAAAAAGATACAAAAAGTCTTACCCGATCGTTCATCGATTATTTTGATCAATCGGATATTCCTTACAGCGCGACTGAGAATGAGGACATAAAAATATTCAGGATCAAAGACCCCTATGAGGGGGACTGGGTGCTTATCTCTTCGCCTGATGCCCTTTTCGGGATATACGGTGTCTATGACGATTCAATGATTAATGCTCTTTTGAATAAAATAATGTAACGCGATAAATTAAACCATACTATTTCTGTCCCGTACCATGACATCTGAACACAGCAAAAAAGAACCGGGCATAACAAGAAGACAATTTGTCGTCAGAACCGCAGCAACATGCGGTCTCGCAGCAGGAGCAGGACTGTGGGGAATGCTCTCTTACAGTAATGAACCGGTACGCAGCAGGACCGAGCAGATCTACACCTTCAGGGACTTTCGCGTGCCTGGATCAAAAGCATATCCTGTATTCGTGATAGTCCGGGGATCGGCCGTGCAGAAGATGACCGCTGCAGCACTGGATAAACTTGGAGGCATATCACGGTTCATCAGTCCCGGCGACAGGGTACTCATAAAACCGAATGTCGGATGGGACCGTCAACCTGAACAGGCTGCAAATACAAACCCTGATCTTGTGGGAGCCGTCGTCAGGCTCTGTTATGAAGCCCGGGCCTCTTCGGTCTGGGTCACAGACGTGTCCATAAACGACCCGTACAGGAGTTTTGCAAGGTCCGGAATTGAGCATGCAGTCAGGAAATCGGGAGGTACGGTCAAGTTTACCGCTGATAATGATTTTGTCCTGACCGATTTAAAGGGACAGGTTCTCCGTGTCTGGCCTGTAAGCAGGTTCTATCATGAAGTTGATAAGGTCATAAACATGCCTGTTGTGAAACACCACTCTCTGAGCAAATGCACCATTGCAATGAAAAACTGGTATGGTGTTCTGGGAGGAAGCAGGAACCGGCTGCATCAGGACATTAATACCTCTATAGCAGACCTGGCTGCTGCCATCCGTCCGACCCTGACCATCACCGATGCAACACGGGTACTGGTACGGAACGGTCCGACAGGGGGTAGTCTCTCTGACGTCTCAACTGAAAATACGATCATTGCCGGACTGGATGAGATTGCCCTTGATGCATACAGTCTCGGTTTTCTGGACCTCAAGCCGGCTGATGTCCCCTTTCTCCTGATCGGCGAAAAGCGGGGTCTCGGGAACCCGGACTGGAAGTCCCTTAATTATGTTGAACTGAGTATATGATACGGCACTATGATTAACAAGCTCCTCACGCTCCAGAACATTCGGCGTATGTATTCAGTTTTTTTCTTTATCCTTTTTCTCGTCCTTATCGCCATGAGCGATTTCCGGAGCATGAAGGGGTATGAAGTAACGTTGTTTCTCGAACTCAACCCCCTCGTTTCCATTGCTGCTTTCCTGACGAGCTGGACTGTCTACAAAGGCCTTATCCTCTCTCTTATTATCATCATCGGGACTCTTGTATTCGGACGCTTTTTTTGTTCCTGGGTCTGTCCAATGGGCATTTTGAACCAGTGGGTAAGCCACATATTTAACAGGCGCAGGCCTGTTGATGATTATCGAATCAATGCCTACCGGCCCATGTTCCGGATAAAGTACTATGTTCTCTCCTTATTTCTTGTTCTGGCCCTGTTCGGCTCACTCCAGATTGGTCTCGTTGATCCGATTTCTTTTATCACCCGATCTTTTACCCTGTCTGTTTTCCCTGCAATCAACTATTCGGGCGGACAGATGTATTTACGTCAGCCTCTTTTTTACGGAGGCATGCTCATTGCAGTCATTTTTTGTACTGTCCTCTTTGCCAACAGGTTTCTCTCGCGTTTCTGGTGCCGCGTCCTCTGTCCGCTCGGAGCGCTGCTGGGTGTCCTGTCGAGCATGTCATTGATGAGGGTCCGGCGGGATGTGGAAAAATGTACTGATTGCCAGAAGTGTCTCCGGTTTTGCCATGGCGGATGTGACCCTCACAAGGAGCTAAGGATCAGTGAATGCCACGTCTGCATGAACTGCATTGAGGATTGTCCCGAGAACGCCATACACTACGGGTTTGCCCGGGAGCAGAGCTCGGTCCATGCTCCTGTTGACATCAACCGCAGGAGGCTGCTGGAGACCGCTGTCACAGGAATTGTCCTGTTACCCATGATGCGGAGTGTTGTAAATGCACAGACAGATCCCCGGGATAAGGTCATCCGGCCTCCGGGTTCGATCTCCGAAGACCTCTTCCTGCGCCGGTGCATCAAGTGCGGTGAGTGCATGAGGGTCTGTCCGACCAATGTGCTTCAGCCCTCACTGCTTGAGGGGGGCTTCGAGGGGCTCTGGACCCCGATCCTCATGAACAGGATAGGATACTGTGAATTCAATTGCGTCCTCTGCAGTCAGGTATGTCCCACCGGAGCCATCGTCCCTTTGAGCGTGGAAAAGAAAATCGGCAGCCCCCCCTATCAGCAGCCGGTCAAGGTCGGCACTGCCTTTTATGACAGGGGACGCTGTCTGCCCTGGGCCATGAATACAGAGTGCATAGTATGTGAAGAGGTATGCCCCACATCTCCCAAAGCAATCTGGTTCCGTAATACCGAGGTCAGTCTGCGTAGCGGTAAAGTGTTACGTCTGAAACTTCCCCATCTTGATCCTGAACTTTGTGTTGGCTGCGGTATCTGCGAAAATAAATGTCCTGTCCACGACCTTCCTGCTGTCCGGGTCACCTCAATTGGTGAAACCCGGTCAGCATCCAACCGGATGATACTGGCGCCCGGAAGGTAACAGGCACAGCTCTCACTTGTCACGGAGCATTTCCAAAGATACCAGCATATCAACGTCCTTGCCTGCGACACCCATTTTATAGAACTTGCCTGTGCCCACGTGGTAGTCAAAACGGTCAATAGTGAAGCGGGTTTCAAACCCGGCCACAACCTGCCCTTCTTTTACGGGATTGTCTTTTGTCCCGAAATAGGTCAATGGAAGTACAATGGTTTTCGTAACGTCCTTTATGGTGAAGTCACCCTCCACCTCATAGACATTGCCCCCTTTGTGGGTAATACCTCTGCTCTTGAAGGTTATCAGAGGATAGGTACTCACTGCGAAAAAATCGTCTGACCGAAGGTGGTTGTCCCTTTTCCGGATATTTGTATTTATGCTTTTCACCTTGATTTCAATGTTCATCCTGCTCGCTTCGAGGTCCTCAGGGTCAAAAAGAAATGTTCCGGAAAAATCCTCAAAATGTCCTATGACCTTTGAAAATATGTGGTCGATGGTAAAGTAAAAACGGGAATGGGCAGTATCAAAGTCCCACTTAACTGCCGCAGCTCCGGAAGGTTTTACGCTTAAACATATCATAATGAGTGCAATTGCCGTTATCAGACTATATTTCTTCATGATTGTCCTCCTTTTTATTCTCAATATTTATCAATGGATTTCTCTCCCTACTCTTTACATCATATCAAAAATTGACATTATTGCAACCTAGAGGCGGAACTCCTCTGTGTAAATCAGACCCGGAACAAAACCGATGGCAACAAGTCCACTGCGCACCTCTTTCATCATACGATAAGGACCACAAATGAATACGGGCACCTTCCGGTTACACCCGGTGAGAAGCGCCGCCAGTCTGTCCCGGTTTAACCTTTCCGCTCCGGCAGGAACACCTGTCTGCCGTGTAAGGACATGTATGGTCCGGAGTCCCTTTATGCGACGCTCCAGGTCCGAAAACTCATCAGCAAAGACTATATCCCGGCTGGTCCGGTTACTCCATATAAGGGTGACCCGCTTTGATTGATCGCAATCTGCCATATACCTGAGCATACTCACCATGGGGGTTATCCCGATACCGCCGGCAATCATTATATACTCGCTATGGCCATTGCTGAATAAATAGCTGAACCGGCCATAGGGGCCGTCGATGAAGGCCTTGTCTCCGGGAGTGATGCGGTTTATCAGACCCGTCCAGTCACCGCTGCACCGGATTGAAAAAAGCAGATTATGGGGACGTGAAGGAGATGAAGAAATGGTAAAGGGATGCTCTTCTGATGATATGCCCTCCGATTTAAAGGAGAGGAAGGCGAATTGTCCGGGAACATAGTTGAAAACAGCACCTCTCCGGGGAGACAGTTCAACGGAATAAATGTCCTCTCCCTCTTTAATAACACGGGTAACGACATAGGATTTATACTTTAGCACGAGCGCCTTTATTTTGACCCGGAAAAGGAGGAGTCCATAAACCCCTGCTGACAGGATAAGGATAAAACGGGGCATACCGTCCTCATAGTTCTCACTTCCGTAAAGGACATGGACGACCAGCAATACTACAGCGCTCAAGGTGACAATCCTGTGAAAGAGCCACCAGCGATGAAATGAGAAGTTCAGGAAAAGACGCCACAATCCTGTCGCCGTTATTATTCCGATTAAAACAAGCAGGAGCGCTCCCAGCACTTCAGGCCAGTATTTGAGCTCAACAGGGAAGCTGCTTATATCTTCAGGGGCAAAGACAAGCAGGGGGTGCAGGAGTGCAAGACAGGCAACAAGTACGGCATTCACGCGATGATAGAGATACATCCTGTTGAGGGAAAAAATATGGTCCATCGCGGCGAGGCGGGCAGTCAGCGGCAACTGAAGGAGAATGAGTACGGCAGCAAGCGTACCAATGACCTTGCCCGTACGTAAAAAAGTTTTATCAGCTCCCAGCTTGTACAGAATAGAACCGGTTTCAAAAATAAAGGGCATGCTCGCAGCGGCGACAAGGACGCACAGGAGGGAGATAACACACATGATTCCCAGGGAAAGCCTTATTTTGGGAGACTGAATGGCAACTTTCACCATGCCTCTTTCTGTCATTCCGCGCATCCCCTTTCCCGGTCTGATATCACGGGAGGGTCCATTTTCTTAAGGATGAAATATGAAACAGGAAGCTTGGTCCACAGGATGAGGACACCGGGAAGGGCTGATTCAAACAATACGTATTGCACGGTCACCGGCCCCTCCAGGGCAAGGAGGGCATAGTAGGACATTCCGATTGTCCCTGTGAGTACGGTCCCTGCATTGAACATAAATCCCCATCTCACAGTAGACGGCCGGGAGTAAAGGAGAGGAATTACAATGAGGCTGAACGCGCTGACCGGTGAAGCCCAGAGAAAATACAGGCTCTTTTCCACAGGGTGCAGTTTCATATGGATGAGCAGTCCCCCAAGGGAGATTCCCATATGTATAACAATAAGTAATCTGACAGCACCGGGGACCATGTTCTGTACCATTCATGCCATGAGAGAGATTCTTCATTGTATCTTTTACCCCGGAAATATGCAATGACTTTTGAGCAGTGTACCAGTGTGTAAATATGGTCTCAGAGGGATATCAAAGGTGAAATCGCTATCCATCGGGGACGGAAATATGAGCCGCATTTATTCAGAGAATCATGCTAACGAGGCGTAAGCAGC
>JBFKMY010000046.1:0-11444 GCA_041629615.1 Thermodesulfovibrionia bacterium
CAGGGACCAGTATAAGGCTTAAAACACCCAACAACTGGTCCCTGAATACTCTTTTTATATTAATCCCTTTTCTTTGAGATACTCTTCGCTGGGGATTTCAACAGAGCTGGCGCCGCCGCCGTATGAATACATCAGTTTTCCAACGTCAATCATTGCCCTGAGCGCTTTTTTGACAGTGTCCTTGTCTTCTTCTGTGTCCGCAACGATTTTCTTGATGACATCCTTTTCTTTCAGTTTCTTTTTGCCCTTCATCTGCTCCATGTATGCAAATATCTTCTCTTGAATTTCTGCCTGTTCCATATCCTCACCTCATTTTTTAATATTAAATATTAAGGGGTAGCGATAATAAACTACCTTTTCCATCATATTTTGTCAAGAATAAAATACTCATTGAAAGAAGATGGCAAGTAGTCCCGCAATGTACGGGAATACTTGCCATTTTTATTGATCTTTAATACTTGAATGCTGCCGAGTTTCTCAAGGTGTCTCTCATGAATGTAAAGTCATCGATGTGCTGGAACGTGAATTCTATACCGGTGAGCTTGAAGAAATCTTCCCATCCGACTCTCTCGATCCATTCCCCGACTCTCTCATGTTTTTTGGCGTTTTCCGCATAGACATTCAGGATGTTTTTTATAGCGTCAACAACCTTGGGCCATCTCGGTGGCTCATTGTTAAGGAACGGGATTGCGAGCTTGGAAAATTTCGGATCAGTCCGGAGACTTCCGACCTTGCCCCCTACCACGATTGCGACACCGTCGTTTTCAGGATTGTGAATTTCGATGGGAGGACAGACGGTAAAGCAGTTTCCGCAGTACATGCATTTTTCTTCGTTGATTGAAATTGATTTTGTCTTTGGATTCGGCCTGATTGCCGATGTTGGACAGGACGCGACAGTTGTCGGGATTTCACACATTTTCCCTACGTTCTCATCGTCAATTGTCGGGACTTTTCTGTGGACCGCAACAACAGCAATATCAGAACAGTGGACCGCTCCGCACATGTTAACACAACAGGCAACAGCAAGCCGCACCTTATTGGGAAGCTCCTTTGTGGTGAAGTAATCGTGGAGATCGTCCATTATTGCTTTCACAATGCCCGATGCATCCGTACATGCACTGTGGCAGTGGACCCAGCCCTGGGTATGAACGATGTTGCTGATTCTCGGTCCGATACCGCCGACAGTATATTTTTTCTTTTTCAGTTCTGCAACGAGAGGATCCATCTTTGATTTGTCCGATACGAGGAACTCTACATTGTTCCTTGTTGTGAAGCGGAGGTACCCGTCACAGTATTTTTCAGCCATGTCACATATTTCACGTATGGTCTCTGTGCTTAAAATCCTGGGTGATGCGACCCTGACCGTGTATATTTCATCACCGCTCTGGGCAACATGGACCATTGTGCCCGGTGATAATACTTCATGATGAGACCATTTGCCGTAGTTCTTCTTTATTACCGGCGGCAAGAATTTCTCATAATGAGGTGGTCCGATATCGGTTTGTCTTTCTGGTAATGCCATTGATAATTCCTCCTTTATCTATCGTTTCTATTTTATTCTTAATTGAAATCGCTTTCAGACCAGAAGAAGAAGGGGTCTTTTCTGGGTTCTCTCACCTGCTGGGGCACAGGAGGCATCTCAATAGCTTCAAGGAACGGCCTCATGCCCTTGACTTCGATAAGCTCACCGATTCTCTCTCTGGGTTTTGCATTGTCATCCCACCAGTCAATCATTTTATCGGTAATGTCCTTGAGGTTGTCATACGGGGCCTTTAGTTCCATGAAGGGGACCACGACCCATGAAAGAAGAGATCCAACGACGATGGGGGCCTTACTTCCCACAAGGAGGCTTGCGCCTTTCTTATCGCCCTGTTTGAGGGCCTTGGTCATCTTTGCAATACAGTGCATGCACCTGTTGCACTGGGCATCATTTATCTTGATTTTTCCGCCTGAATACGTCATGCAGTCAGTAGGACACATATCAATGATTTCTGCCTGAATGTCCATTCCCCCGTCAGCATATTTTTTTACTTCTGCCTGGTCGATCTGGATATTGCCTTTCCATGTTCCGATAATTGACAGGTCTGCACGTGCAATAGCTGCAACACAGTCGCAGGCGCAACCGGCGACCTTTATCTTGAACTTATAGGGGAATGCAGGTCTGTGGAGCTGGTCCTGATAATACTGGGTCATTTCATTGCAGATATCCATGCTGTCAATGCAGGACCATTCACAGCGTGCCTGGCCAACGCAGCAGCTCGGAGTCCTCATCGCTGATCCCGACCCGCCGAGGTCCCATCCGCGTGAGGAATATTCAGCAAAAAGGGGCTCGAGATTTTCCGTTGTTGTACCGAGAAGAACGAGGTCCCCCGTTGATCCATGGACATTCGTCAGGCCGCTTCCGTATTTGTCCCAGACGTCACATACCATTCTTAATGCCTCAGCCGTATAAAAGAAACCACTCGGCTGGTTTAATCTGACGGTGTGGAAATGTGCAATACCGGGGAACTCATTCGGTAATGAAGAATATCTTCCGATAACGCCACCTCCGTAACCGAGAACTCCGACAATACCGCCGTGCTTCCAGTATCCCCGTTTGGTAACATAGGATTTCTCTACCTGGCCTAATTCATCATCAGCCATTTCCGTTAACTTCGCGGCCTTTTTTATTTCTGTTACGAAACTCGGCCACGGTCCTTTTTCCAGCTCGTCAAGCATTGGTGTTTTGTACTTACCGCCCATTTGACCCTCCTTCTTTTTTTCCCCTGCAAAGATGACAGGGGAGTATTTTATTGAGAACGAACAAAATTTAATTCCCTTTTTCTAAAAGGACACTACTCTTGAATTTAAGGATTGCCTAGAAAAAAAGGTTTTTCATAGTAGTACATATATGATTTGGACGTCAAATAAAAAATATTAATGCGCTCATTTAATTTTATTTAACAGGATGTAAGGTCTGTGCAGGCACTAAAGATATCGCTTTTTGTAAACATGCCCTGAGAGCAACTCTCATATTCCCTGAAGCCGGGATAACTATCATTAACTTATTAAAATATAACGGTGTGTTCGGGGTACAGGCACTACGAAATGTGCAGCGACCATTGCTAGAATGGTCCGCAGGGCTGAACGCTGAATGCTGAAAGCTGAAAGCTTAATTATCGCGCCTTCCCTACCTTCGCCCCTTCAACAAGTATCAGGACAAACACAACGGTAAAACCGGACAGGAGGCCAAAGACATTAACTATTCTGTAGTAGACCAGAAGAAAGATTGCGGCGAACAGGGCCAGCAGTCTGGTCATGCTGAGAAGGACCAGCTTGACCGTGGCCTTTTCTGTCCCGACCAGACCTTCGATATTTCTTGTCAGCTGACGTAAATTTATTATTCCAAAGAGCCAGCCCATCAGTATCCCGAGCGGAACTTTACGGGGTTCAATAAAAAAGGCGGACAGAGCGGCCGCAGGGAGAACGATAAAAATACTCTTTTTGAAGACGCCCTTCAGAATTTCCATTTTGATACCCTGTTGTTTTCGTCCTGATTTTTTTCTCCTGCTTTTTTAGCAATCGTAAATAAATATTTAAAGCCGCCCACGATGCCTAAAAACGTAAGTATGATGGTAAACCACGGATAGGAATTGAAGTACGCATCAATGACCCAGTAGCCAAGGGAAAAACCGACAAAGGTACTCACCACCATATTGATCCCGACCGTGCTTGCTACACCGAGATAGCGGATAACATCACCCTTTTTCTGCTTTCCGTTCCCGGTCTTCTGTTGTGCGTTCCCTTTCATTCCTGATCAATAATCCCCTGTATTCCCCTCACCCTGCGGCAAAGCGCCGGGATGGATGTATGAAGTTTATCAAAAGGACATGAAAAAAACAGCCAACAGTGTTTAAAAAAAACAGACCGCTTTTCAGTGCCGGCTGAACCAGCAAAGCAGCACATAAATAATTTGACGAAAACTGTTATAATTCCCAGGTCGTTGAGCGCTTATTTACCCCGTGACATGCATATATAAGGATATGTAACCTATTGAGTATAGTTGAAGCCATACTACTGGGAATTATTCAGGGAGCCACTGAGTTCCTGCCTGTTTCAAGCTCAGGGCACCTTGTATTAATCCCTGCCAGTTTCAGAATGACGCAGCCGGACCTCAATGCCGTTGCCGTCGCCCACCTGGGGACCCTGCTTGCGGTACTGATGTATTTTTTTAAAGACCTGCGCAGCATTGCAACCGGAACGCTCTCCGGAATAAGGACAGGACAGTTGATGGGCACGACAGAAGCGCGTCTGGGCTGGTATATTATTGCTGGTTCCATCCCTGCTGCTACGGCAGGGCTTACGCTTGCAGATTACTTTGAAAGAGTTTTTAACACTCCTCTCATCGCAGCGGCTTTTCTTTTATGTACCGCCGCGCTGCTCATCCTCGGCGAGCGGATGAGGACAGGGGGAAAAACATTATCAGACATGTCGTGGGGTGATGCCATTATCATAGGGTTCTTTCAGATGCTGGCCCTTCTTCCCGGCATATCCCGGAGCGGGAGCACTATCGTGGGAGGACTCATGAGGGGGCTTGACAGGGGAGTTGCTGCCCGGTACAGCTTTTTACTCGGTGCCCCTGCCATTGCCGGTGCCGGCCTGACGTCTCTCCTTGATCTTGCGGGATCTCCCGATTTGGGAAATAAAATAGCGTCCCTGTTCACCACCTTTGCTGTATCGGCCATTGTAGGATATGCATGTATCCACTTTCTCCTTCAGTGGCTTAAGAAGCGCAGCCTTGTCCCTTTTGCAGTGTACTGTGCTGCCTTTGGAATTATATTTATTATGACCCATGTCTTTTAAACGGGGCAATAGTATTCCCTTCATTAAACGTCCCGACACATGAATGATAACGGGATTCATTGTCACTGGATAGGGATGAATATCGTTTTTTGACCTGCTTTTGTTATCATAGTGTCAACTATGGACCGGAGCAGCAGGATAAAAGACGAAATCAAGGGAATCCTGGCTATTCTGGCAGGCATTATTATTGTTATCAGCCTGATCAGCCATAACCCATGGGACCAGTCATTTTCCACCCGTAGTCCGGAGCTGAAAAACATGCTTGGCAGCCTGGGATCCAACCTCTCAGACTTTCTGCTGCAGGCCATAGGCCTTGCAGCTTACCTTATTCCGGTCATCCTCATTATCACCGGCATAAGAAAAATTCTGGGCAGTCCAGTTCAGCACCGGCAGGTCGTGTTCATTATCTCATTTATTCTCCTTATACTCTCAGCTTCATCCCTTCTCACACTTATTTCAGGGGATCATTACGGGGGAACATTAGGCATGTTCAGTACCGGACTCACGGTGAACGTGGTATCAACCACAGGCTCCTATCTGCTTTTCATCACAATAGCGCTCGTTTCACTTATGTACCTTATACAGTTTTCACTCATACAATGTTTTGCAGCCGTAAAGAGCAGGGCGTCAATGGGATCCCGTGCACTTTCCGCTGTCAGGGCGCGAAAAAGGCAGGCGGGGTTTGATGATGACGGGGACTTCAGAGAGGATGAAAAAACTCGCCCCCATATATTTGAGGAACTGGTAGTGCGGCCGGAAAATCATCCTGAGCAGGAACCTCTTCCCCTCACAGGGCCGGAAATAGTAATTAAACCAAAGGCAGGTAAATCCCCACCTCCGGCAAGAAAGGCATCAGGCGACTATGAACTGCCGGGAACGGACCTTATTAATGATCCGCCCCCGTCAAAGTCAAGGCCGCCAAAGGAGGAGCTGCTGGAGCGGTCGGAACTTCTTGAAAATAAACTCCTGGACTATTCTGTTGAGGGGAAGGTCACCTATGTGTCACCGGGCCCCATTGTCACGATGTTTGAATTCGAGCCCGCGCCCGGCATTAAAATAAGCAAAGTCATGTCCCTTGCGGATGATCTTGCAATGGCCCTCAGGGCAAGCAGCGTCCGTATTTCCCCGATACACGGCAGGTCGACCCTTGGCATCGAGGTCCCGAACAAAGACAGGGACGCGGTTTTTTTTAAAGATATCATATCAAACGAGGCCTTCTCCAAAAGCCATTCAAAACTGTCCCTTGCCCTCGGGAAGGATATTTTCGGTGTTCCGGTAATAACTGATTTAAGCAAAATGCCCCATCTCCTGATAGCAGGGGCCACAGGCTCGGGAAAGAGCGTCGGGATGAACAGTATTGTCATGAGTATTCTCTACCGTGCCACCCCGAAAGAAGTCAAGATGCTGATGATAGACCCGAAAATGCTCGAACTCTCTGCATACGAGGAAATTCCCCACCTGCTTATGCCGGTTATTACACTGCCGAAGGAAGCATCAAATGCACTGAAGAAACTGGTATTCGAAATGGAGAGACGCTACCGGCTGCTTGCAGATTCGGGAGCGAGAAATATAGATGCCTATAACAAAAAGATTGAAGCAGAGAACCGCACAAAGAATGTAAAAGAGGGAGGGGACAGCGGCAAGGAGATCCTTCCCTTTATTGTCATATTCATTGACGAGCTTGCTGATTTAATGTTTGCCTCCGGCCGTGAGGTTGAAGACTCGATTGCACGACTGGCCGGTATGGCCCGTGCTGCGGGCATTCATCTCGTCCTTGCTACCCAGAGGCCGTCCGTTGATGTCATCACGGGAATAATCAAGGCAAACTTCCCCTCGCGGATATCGTTTCAGGTATCGTCAAAACTTGATTCCCGGATAATCCTTGATACCTACGGCGCCGAGCAGCTGCTTGGCAAGGGCGACATGCTCTTCACAAGTCCGGGCAAGAGGATAAAGAGGATTCATGGAGCATATGTGAGTGAAGAAGAGATCAGGAGCGTGGTCCAGTTTATCAAGGCGCAGGAAGGGCCGGACTATACATTATTTGAAGATCTTGTCACTGAACCCCTGGAATCATCAACGTATGAGGAAAAGGATGAATTGTATGCCCAGGCAAGGGACATCGTGCTTTCTGCAGGACAGGCGTCCATTTCCTACATCCAGCGCCGCATGAAGATTGGCTACAACAGGGCGGCGAGGATCATGGAAATGCTGGAAGAGGAGGGTATTGTCGGACCGCCGGGCGAAGCAGGGAAACCGAGAGAGGTAATGAGGAGGAGATAGTGAGAAAAGAGGTGTCAGCTTTCAGCCGTCAGCGCTCAGCAAAGAAAGACATCATTTACAGTCTTTTCATTTTTACAGTAGTGTGTTCTTTTGGTCCTGTATCAGAGATACCAGCCTATGCTTCCGATACTCCCGGTACAGGAACTCCTGCGATTTCCGCGCAAGGGGAAACCTCCGGCGTCCGCAGCGAAAAAACTGACGATTCATTGCCGGAAGTTCATGAGGTGCAGGAAAAGTATGCGAAGATATACGATATTCAGGGCAGCTTCATTCAAAAGAGCTATATAAAGGACCTTGAAGAGACACAGGAATATTCGGGCGCCTTTTTTATAAAAAAACCTTCGCAGATGATGTGGCAGTATGGGGCCCCCCGGGATGAGAAGGTCATCATCAATGATCAGGACACATGGATCTATAAAAAATCGCAACACCAGGTCATCAAAACGAAATTCAGTAAAGAGGCATACAGTCAGGTCCCCATTGCGCTGCTGGGCAGCCTTGAAAATATCAGAGAGGATTTCGATATTATCATCCCTGCGGAAAATGCGCTTCAACTCACGCCAAAGCGTAAAACCGGTTTCATAAAAACCCTTGTTCTGGAGACCGCGCCGGGAGACATGCCAATAACGATGTTCACTATTTTCGATACGTACGGAAACATTATAATGATAGAACTCAGTGACGTGCAGATTAACAAGGGACTTAAGGACGCTGTCTTTGTGTTTACCGTACCTCCCGGTGCGGAAGTCTATGACATGAGCCAGTAAAGCCGTTGTACTACGGGTGATGAGCGACGAATAAAATATGCCCCTTAAAAAAAGAAGAGCGAAGCCTTTCAGGAAAAAACACCATATTATATTAATCCTGCTGCTCACAGGAGCAGGCATTTTCCTCTTTACCGGGGAATTCGGGAGGGAGGACATCCCTGACAGCTTTTTTGACAGGATTACACCTGAAAAGAAACCTCTTATCGACCGGCCCCTGACAGACCTCCCGAAGATCGCCATTGTAATTGACGACCTGGGGCCGAGCAGGGAGCTCGCAGAACAGGTAATGAACCTGAATGGCCCGGTAACGCTTTCCATCCTCCCCCGGCAGAGATATTCCCGCTGGATTGCGCAGGAAGGCGCGCGGCTGGGACGTGATATGATTGTTCACCTTCCTATGGAGGCTTCCCGGCCTCTTAAGCTGGGCAAAGGCGGACTGTATCTGAGGATGGAGGAGAGAGAAATAATGCAGACCGTAAGGGACAATATTCTCTCAGTCCCGCACATCACCGGTGCAAGCAACCATATGGGATCGGCCTTTACAGAAGATAAGCGCGCCATGGGCGCGGTCATTGCAGAGATCGGAAAGCACGGCCTCTTTTTCCTCGACAGTCTTACCACTCCTGAATCAGTCGCGTATGACCTTGCAAAAGCCCGGGGACTGGAGACCTATCGCAGAGACGTATTTCTCGATGATGCCGATAATCCGGAGGACATTAAAATACAGTGGAACAGGCTTTTAAGGATCGCAAAAAAAAGGGGACATGCCATTGCTCTGGGGCACCCCAAAAGAAACACCCTCGATATTCTGCAGAATGCCCTCAGGGACACGACACAATTTACCATTGTGCCCATTTCAGCATTGATACCGGCAAATTAGCAGTGCAGGATGGTCATGGTCTCTGCAGCACCTTTCTCCATGAATTTGGAATTTTTATAACAAATTAAACATTTTGACATTTGAAACTGTTTGATATAGTTTAATAGACGATCATAAAACATATTTTCCTCAGGAGGATCAATTATGGACATTAATTATATGCTCAAGGTCCAGGACACCAAGGCAGTGGATATACAGAAGGCATTGAAGGCTGCCGGGATAACTGTCACCAGTATTATTGAAGTCCACAAAGATACGGGTGAACAGAAGGAATCCTGACGCAGCCCCTGATTATACAGACTTTATATTCCTTGAGCCCTGAAGGAGTGAACGGGGCATAAGGACCAACGTTTACCATGGAAGTCCTTGCCGGAAAAGTACTTAATTATTACAGGAAAATAGGCGTGGCCAGCATAAAAGTCAGTACCTTTCTGGAAGCCGGGGGACGCATCCATGTGAAAGGGCATACAACAGATTTTGATCAGAATGTGGAGTCTCTGCAGATTGACCATGGACAGGTACGCTTTGCATCAGCAGGTGACATTGCAGGGCTTCACGTCAACGATCATGTCAGGAAACATGATTGTATTTACCGTATAGAAGGGACCAGCCCTGGACCCGTCAAGGCAGAGAACAGAAGCAGGGACTGATAAGCATCACCTGTTCCTGTAGTGAGACCATCAACAGGAGAAAACATGGAGCAATCAAAGACATCTGGGCCTCATTGGTATGCGGTTCATGTACGATCACGGCACGAGTTTAAGGTTGTTGACAGGCTTTCGATGAAAGACATAGAGACCTTTCTTCCTGCTGTTGACAGGGTGAGCAAGTGGAAAGACAGAAAGAAGACAGTGGCCTTTCCTCTATTCCCGGGCTATGTTTTTGTACATACAACGAGGGACGCACCGAGTTTATTGCGTGTCCTGAAAGTAGCCGGAGTGGTGAGGATCATATGCACACTCCCCGGAGAACCGGACCCGATTCCCGATGACCAGATACTGGCGTTGAAAAAACTCATTGAAAACAAGGAGGCACTCGACCCATACCCCTATCTGAGCGAAGGGCAGAGGGTCATCATAAAAAAAGGCCCCCTGGCCGGTGTTGAAGGGATCCTTGTCGAAAAACTGGACAAGCACATTCTCGTCCTCTCCGTTGATGTACTGCGTCAGGGCGTTGCCCTTACCATCAGTGCCTCGGAAGTGGAAAGAGTTTAGAGTGAAGAGTAAGAAGTAAGGAGTCAGGAGTAAGGAGTAAAGCGATAGAATTGGGAGGGGACAATGTATGGGGGAGACTTGGAGGTTTGGAAAAGGGCTCACTCATTACAGAAAATTTAACTCCTGACTCCTTACTACTTACTACTGACTCCTAACTCCTGACTCATCCCCCGTCTTTCGTGTCTTTTTTACCTCATTATAATTGTACGAAAACCACATTCTTTATAGTTTAGCGTTGAGAGTCTCGAGATATGGACTTAACGGTATGGGGTTTAACTTTTTAATATTATGTGTTTTTTTGAGCTGAATGCTGAACGCTGAAGGCTGAACCATGAAGCTGGCCTGAGACTTGCTATTACGAACATGTTGTTGATGGACAGCTATCACTATTGCTGTTTCAGGAGGTTTGACAGGCGAATACGCAAGTCGTAAGATCTATATACATTTATTCGTACAGTGCATTGATAAAAAATATAAAAATAAGGAGGTGGTCAGGGAAGAAAATAAATGTCCGGCATTCCGGAATACCGGGATGGGATTTTTTGTATAGATGTAAACCTGTAAGATGAAACCTTTAAAAGGAGGAATTGAATGAAAAAGTCTTTAATCGCATTATTCAGTGTCTTAGTCGTGATGCTCTTTGCAGTGTCCGCCTTCGCACTGCACGCAGTACCGGAAGGATTTGAATACACGCCTTCGATGGTCAAGTCCAAGGCAGCACAGATCGAGATTGGTGGACATATCAGGGTCAGGGGAGAATTCGATGATAACTACATCAACTTCAGTGATGAACTGGACAGTGACAGTACCAGATCATCCTACAACCAGAGAATAAACCTGCACTTGAGTGCTACTCTTTCTCCCGACACCATGGGGATGATTGAGCTCCAGATGAACCACGATGATTTTAGTGTGGACACAGGAACAGGCGTGGTAACAGCCGGAGTAGCAGATACAGGAAGCGGTTCTTTGACAAAGACGGGGTCTTCAGACAGCTATGGCTGGGCATCATGCGACGATGCACGGGGTATATATGGCCAGGGAAACTGTAAGCCCCAGGGCGTGACCCTTCGTCAGGCATATATCGCCCACCAGACCAAGGCCCTGGGCGTCATGTCCGGTTTCAAAGTTGGACACCAGCTCTACAAGCTCGGAAACGGGCTGTTCTACAACCACGGCGAGTTCGGCGATGACGGCATCACCCTCTGGATTGCCCCGCAGGACGGCATGGAAATCTCCCTGAACGCAATCAAGTTCAGTGAGAACGCCAGTGCAAATGCTGATGATAATGATGCCTATGTCGGGACGTTCAGCGGTTCATTCGGCCCTGCAAATGTAAGCGCAGATATCACGTACATCAACGACAATGAGTTTGGCCCGATGGGTCTTGACTTCTGGAATATCGGTGCCAGAGCTGACTTTAATGCCGGCCCCGCCAAAATCAGGGCAGACGTTGAG
>JBFKMY010000047.1:0-11239 GCA_041629615.1 Thermodesulfovibrionia bacterium
GCTGCTTAAAAACGCCGGGACGAAGATCTCGCTTGCCCAAATTTACGGGCTCTTCTACGGCTGCCTTGCTGCACCTGAACTGGTGATGCCGTCTATATACCATCCTCTGATATTTGGTGAAGAAGGCGCTGAGTTTGAGTCTGAAGAGCATGCGCAGACAGTTTTAGGCGGTCTAATGGCGCTATGGAATATACTTTCTCAGTGGGACCCTGAAGGTGAAGACTTCTTTTTTCCTGATACTAAATATAAAGACACCTACGGTGGATTGATCGAGCGATTAAAAGACGGGGCAGGTTTTATTGAATATTTTGTTAAAGGCCTTGATCTTGGAGATGCTGAAGATACTGATTTTACAGAAGATGGCAATCAGGCGCTAAAGCACATGGCGAAAAACAGCGTAATGATGATGTCGTACGCAGAAGTCATTGAAAAAGATAAGGACAAAAATGAAAGAGCGGAAGAAAAAGAAACAAAAAATACAGAACAGCTTGAAGATATCATGGCCGACTGCGTTGCGAGAATTAATATCAGCCTGAAAGAAGCACGGATAAGAACTCTTGAAGAAAGGCGAATGATTTCAACTCCCCCGCCATCAAGCAATATTAAAATCCAGAGAAACTCCCCCTGCCCCTGCGGAAGCGGAAAGAAGTACAAGAAGTGTTGCGGCATGGAGCACTAACGATCCGTATATCGATCTTCGTTATCTCAATCTCGGATCGCATAGTATGGAGTTTATTAATACCAATCTGTTGTCAGTGACACTCACTTTAAGCGAAGAGATTAATCCTAAAGCAAAATAAGAGGCTAAAGAAAGGTTTGAAGTCTAATTAACTGATTATCAATATAACCGGGCATCGAACGTTCTCCTGATCCCCTAACTGATGAATTGTCTAAAAGGATCAAGTCAAGACTGGATAAACTCCATCACTAGCTTCTTAACTTCCAGATGATGCAGAGGAATATTGGGAACTTTTGCATTTCCGGGAAGAGCCAGTGCGTGAATAAACTTTAAACCACTGGAGGGATTATTAATAGCATCAACTAGCTGCTTCTTCCCTGATGCTTTCACAACACTCCCGATACCAAACCCTCTTGCCAGTATCGCAAGGTCAACGCATGATCCTGTCAATGTCGGCTGCTCGCCCGTAGATCCATAGGAACTGTTATCGACTGCAAAGATCGTAAGGTTGGATGGGTTAAAGTGGGCGGCAGTTGCAAGCGTTCCCGGGTTCATCAGGATGCTGCCGTCTCCGTCTATTACAACTACTTCCTTGTCTGTTGCCAGACTTATTCCAAGTCCGATCGGAGCTGCCATGCCCATACTGCCAAGCATATAGAAATTGGATGGCTGATGCTTTATTTCGTACAATTCTTTTGAAGGGATCCCGAGATTGCATACAACGACTTTGGAATCAAGAAATGCTGCTATGACCTTAAGGATCTCAAAGCGCGTAAATCGGGGGGTAGGTTTTCCTTGACCCTCCAGGTCCGGCCCTGGATAACATGAGTGTAGAGGCATGGCATGCCATGCCCTTGCTGAGTCACACATCCCTTCAAATACCGCAGGGCTGAGAAGGAAGGCGTGCATTTTGTTCTTCTTATAAACAGCAGGGAGTTTCTTTTCTATAACAACGATATCTTCTGCAGTGCTGATAGTGGAATATGAAATACCGGCACCTTTTAATATCCCGGGAAGTTTTTCGCCCATTGGGAACTGGGCAGCAATACCTTCTTTATAAATTCCGCGATGACTCACAAAGACGGCAAGAGGGAGTTCATAAAAACCCGTGAGTGATAAAAGGGCGTTTATCATATTGCCGATTCCCGAACTCTGTACAAACATCGCGGGCCTCTTCCCAGCGAGTGCGATCCCTGCGGAAATGCCCACCCCTTCTTCTTCCCGTGTAAGCGGAATATGGTTGAATTCCTTTTTGACCCGCTCAAGCAAAAACTTGATCCTGTCACAGGGAAGCGAAGACACAAAGTCTACATTGTTCGCCTTTAAAATTTTTATCAGTCTGTTTTCAGGAGAGTGCATTTCAAAACCTCTATTTCTTTGTCGGATATGTTTTTTGATATGAATAAAGGCTTGACCCTGTGAGTCGTCATGTCTTTTCTCAATCTTTTTTCACCGCCTCCGGTTATATTCAATAATATCGTATCTTTTTTATCAACGTGACCTTCATCAACCGCCTTTTGCAGTGCCGCAACAGCGACACCTGCAGCGGGTACAATATCTATCCCTTCGGCTTTTTCAAACATGTCCATCGCGGCAAATACTTCATCGTTTTCTATGCCGTACATCATGCCTCCTGTGGCAAGCAGGGCATCATAGACACCGCCCTGGATTGAGTACGCAGGATAACGGGTTGAGATAACTCTCGTGGTTATCTGTTCAATCAGCTCAGGATTCAGGTCTTTTTTTGCAAGACCACGGCTTCCTTTGTTCCATGCATTTACCATGGGAGCAAAGGGCAGGTTCTGTGCAAGGTGCAGTACCGGGGCCTTCCAGCCGAACCTGCCGTCACGGAGAAATCTTCCGGCCATTTCCCATACGGCAATCGCACCCGTGCCGCTGCCCACTGCCTGAAAGTACCGGTCAGGCAGCCTTCCCATTTTTGACACAGCCTCAAGAAGAACTATACCCAGGCCGTCTCTTTTCGCAATATTTTTTACTCCGCCTTCAAAGGGATATCCTGTTTCCAGTGCTATCTTTCTGGCAAGGTCGATAGCGTCTGAGTAGTCCCCGTATTCGAGGGTGAGGGTGGGGATTTTTAAAGATGCCTCCAGATACCACATCTCAAAAAGGCACATTTTGGGAACAATAATTATAACAGGGAATCCCGTCACTGTTGACAGATGTGCAAAGGCCCGTGCAGTGTTTCCGGCTGACGCAACAACCATTCCCTCGATACCATTGCTGCGCGCATTCTCCAGAACGACTGCGGCCTCAAACTCCTTGAACGTACAGCTCGTTATTTCAGCTCCCTTTTCCGGCCAGTACCCGTTGAAGGCAATATACAGATTTTCAAGTCCCATAGCATCTGCCAGTCCCCCGGACGTATAGACCACAGGGCCCGGCTGACTGAACAGGGGAGCAGAAACAGGCAACCAGTTGAATCTCCATATCCCGCTTATTTCCTTTTTTTCTGTAAAATGCTCCTCATACTCTGTAACGAGTAGGGAATCGGTGCAATGCTCGCAAAAGGCACAATAAGCCTCTCTGAGAGCTGTTCCGCATTTTGAGCATATTATTTTGTAGGTGCTCATAGTTTTTATGTGCAATTTTTAGGGTCATGGCGCGCCATGACCCTGCTTTCATATCAATTCCGCAACCAGTTCCATGATATCTACGATCTTTATCTGCCTGTTATGCCCTGTAAGTGCCTCGTTAACTTTTTCGTAACATGCAGGACAGCTTAAGACAAGTTTGTCCGCCTTTTTTTCAACAGCTTCATCGATTGTCAATCGCCCCATTGCAATCGCGTTTTCGTGATAGACTTTTCTTGCCGCCCCTCCTGCTCCGCAGCAGCGGGAATCCACTCCGTGCCTGTCGAATTCGAGCAGAGTAATGTCAGGTATGGTTTTAAGAATGGATCGGGGCTCGGCAATTACACCGACACCTCTGCTTAAATAGCAGGGATCGTGGTATATGATTTTCTCCTTCAATCCCTTCCTGAATCTCAATTTTCCCTGTTGTATGGCATTATCGACATACTGAGTTATGTGTCTTATTTTGAAAGGCAGTTCCCTGCCGTAAAATACGGGCCAGTCCCTTGCCATTATATTCACACAGCAGGGACAGGAACATATAAGGAGCTTGACACCCCGCGCTTTGTAGGCGTCAACCAGTCTGGTCGTTAAATCCTTCAGCATATCATGCTGGCCGGTGATAAACAGGGGAAAGCCGCAGCAGACTTCCTCTTCAGGCGGCAGCATGGTAAATGGATCGCCTATGGCATCAAGCACGAGTACATCTCCCCTTACCATGGGCTGTGCACAGTACGCGCCTGTACATCCGGCATAATAGGCAATGTCCGAACGATCAACTGTTTTTATATGCTCCGGGAACCATGGGCTATAACGCTTCTCAGCGGGATCCGCATAGGGGTTCCCGGTCTCTTTTACCTTTCTCGGCATTTCTCCCTGTGCCCCTGCAGGGCCCAGTCCTCGTTTCACCATCTCTTTTCTTAACATGGGCCACAGCCGCTGATTAAAAAGCCCAACAGGACAGCTCTGTCCGCACGCACCGCATACAGTGCACTCATAAAGGGCGCTGGTGAGGTCCTGAAACAGCTTTGGGTCAATATTCCCTTCACCGAATATCTTTGACTTCAGACCGTCTGTCTGCCTGATGAGTTCACGGAACAGGCGTATCTTCTCAGGCGGGGAAATCTCCGGCTTCCCTGTTACTTCCTGTACAGGACAGTATTTAAGGCATTCACCGCACTGCGTGCATGCATCCAGCTCCATGCGCTGGATCTTTGACAGTTCTTTTCCAAAAGGTTTCTTATTTTTCATGCATCACCAGATCAAGCCCTTCCTCGCGTCGTTTGGCTTCCATGGAAATTATCGGGGCAGTAAACAGGTGGAAAGGGATATTAGGCACAAGGAGAAGGACAAGAAGAAAATGTATGATAAAAAAGGGACTTTCCGGCAGAGGGGCCGGTTCAATCATCAGGATGCCGGTAATAAAATCTTTGACATCCATTACATCGGGCTCAAAATAAATGCCCATTAACAGCCCGGTCAAGCTTGTCATAAGCAATACGCTGATAATAAAAAAATTATAGTAGGAAATATACCCGTCCCTGCGTGCAGTCAATCTCGTGAATAAAATGAGTACAAGAGAAAAGGGGAGAATATAGCCTGCGGTAATCCCGGCAGGCTCCATAAAAATTATAAAGTCAGGGACAGTATCCATAAAATACCAGGTATGCCGCACAAGGATGAGGAAGAAACAGAGATGGAAAGTCCAGGAAGCGATCCAGAGTATTTTGTTAATTTTTAAAAGGCGCCTCAGGAGAAGAATATCCAGCACGGCTTGAACTATATTTACAGGAGACATTGTTTTTGTTAATGCCGGACTGGCCGGGGATTGCCGCACTCCTTTCAACCACGATATCGCATGGAGCGTAAATCTCCCCAGAAAAACAAGACAGACGAGATATGCTGTGTATGTTAATACTGTACCCATAGTGCGAGATTACTTTATTCAGACCGTTCAGATTCTTTTTCAAATTGTATTTTTACATCCTCAGCCACACACAGCCCGAGTTCCACTTCTGCTGCCTTCAAAATAGCCCCCGGTACGGGACAGGCTGTGTGTTGCAGGTGTTGAGAAGCACACCGGTATACAGGATTGCCGAGAATATTTGTAAAGAGCGCCTTCATTTCAAGTACAGAGATTTCATCAGCCATTTTCATGACCATCTCGCATTCCGTATCAAGGGAGATATGAATTTTTTTCCTGTCACCTTTTTCAGCAGTTACAGAAACGGTGAAACCACAGTTGCCCGGATTAACTGTTACTTTTGTCATGTTAATAATCCTGTAAATAGTTCCAGCCGCTTTATCCGTTGGATCGGCTGAAACATTTTTTTATCCATTTATCTCAACGTTGCTCCCGGTTTTTTCTAAAAGCTCCTTCAGATTCGGAAACCCGTCTTTCATATGAGGGATATGCATTGCCTGCATAAACTCTTTCTCAAACGTCGGGTCTGTTGCTATCTCAATGAACTCCACCCATCTGGCCCTCTCATTGGCTTCAGTCCGCTTTCTCTTATTCAGGAGCGCCATTCGTGCGCCGTCGCCGGCTGCATTTCCCACAGCATAAATCATATCCAGCGGGCAATCAGGGAACATGCCCAGCGTCAACGATGCTTCTCTGCTTATGTGGCTTCCGAATGCTCCGGCAAGGATGACACGGTCCAGTCTGGAAATCCCGAGGTTCTTCATCATAAGTTTTGCGCCTGCGTAGAGGGCCCCCTTGGCAAGCTGAAGTGCCCTGACGTCTCCCTGTGTAATGGTAATGTCAGTGTTGATCGAGGTCTCTTCAGCCCATGCAAGTACATACTCAGGTCTGCCGTCTGCATCTTTTCGTACCCTTGGCGTTTCGAGGTCCTTGACGAACCTGCCCGATTTGTCTATTATTCCCGCCTTGAACATCTCTGCTACAACTTCAATGATGCCTGATCCGCATATGCCCTTGGCATCTATCTTCTCCATATGTGAATGCCAGTCCGCTTTTCCTATCACTTTATATTGCGGCTCCTTTGTTTCAGGATCGATGCGGACCACTTCAATAGCTCCGGGCGCAGCCCTCATTCCGAACTTGATCTGGGCCCCTTCAAAGGCCGGGCCTGTAGCGCATGAAGTTGAGCAGACCTTTTCCTTATTGCCCATCAAAAGCTCGCCATTGGTGCCTATATCGATAACAAGGACCATTTCATCCTGATTATAGGGTTCTTCGGCAATAAGTACCCCCACATTATCAGCTCCTACAAAGCCCGCTTCAATCGGGAGTACATGGATATATGCTGCGGGATTAATCTTTAAGCCGAGATCTCTCGCTTTTATATCGAGAGAATTCTGGACAGCGGGAATAAAAGGGGAACGGCCTATATATATTGGATTGAAACCGAGGAATATGTGATGCATGGCAGTATTAAAGACGATGGTAAGGTCGTCAATCACAAAACCGGGATCAGGCCCGTCGTTCATAATTTCAGATACAACCCTTTCTATTATCTCATTGAGTCCCTTGATTATGGCATTCTTCATTGTCTCAAGCCCTTCGGGGTTTGTCATGGCATAGGTAATTCGTGACATCACGTCTTCGCCATAGGGCACCTGGGGGTTCATCATTGATTCTGTATTTACGACCTTGCCGGTGCTCAGGTCCGTGAGATATCCGACGCAGGTAGTTGTTCCAATATCTACGGCAAGACCATAACATGCCTCCACAAATCCCGGCTCTACTTTGATTATCTCACGGTCCATCCATACCGTTACCGTGGCCTTCCAGCCTCCCCTCCTTAAAACATCCTGAAGATCTTTTAAAACCGTGTAGTCGAACGTAAGGCCTTTTATGCCATAATCGTCTTCAATGAATTTAAGGACCCTTTCATGATCACCCGTGGTCATGTCATGAAGGGTGGGGGCCGCGAGCTCAACATTGTATTTCTTAACCGCCGGATCCAGAGCGATGGAAAGCTCTTTGGCTGCCTTGCGCACAACCTGTTTCCCTGCCCGGGACCGCTCCGGCACAAAGATCTTTACGTCGCCGCGGACCTCGGCCGTGCAGGAAAGGCGTATGCCGGGGCCGTCTTCCGGCTTGATATGTTTTTTTTCATCCTCTGTCAGGGGAGAAAGATGGGACATGCCTGATTCAATATTGTCTTTTTCAAAATAACCTTCTTCGATACGGACTTTGCATTTTCCGCACACCTTCTTGTTTCCGCACAGTCCCTCGATATCTACTCCGAGGGATTGAGCGGCCTCAAGTATGGTTTTTCCATCTTCTACCTCGCCCCTTCTCCCGGAGGGCTGAAAAATGAGTTTATGCTTTTTCATGAAGTCCTCTTTGCTGTATGCTTAATTAACGGTTCAATATCTTTGTTGCCGTATTTCTTTCTTCCATAAGGACAAATGGTAATACATAACCCGCAGTTCGGCTTGCCGTTAACTGGTCTGCTCATATTCTTATGGTCCCTGCAATTCTGTAATTTAACAAGCTCTACATAAGGGGTTTTTCTTGACCACTCTTTCCCTGTAAGTGCCTCAGACGGACAATAGCTGACACACAGTATGCAATCACCGCAGAGGCTCTTCTTGACGGGCCTGTCCGTTTTCAGCGGTGCGTCTGTCAGGACCGTTGCCAGTGACAGGCGCGGGCCGTATTCAGGGTTTATAAGGAGACCGTTCCTGCCGATCCACCCGAGCCCTGCCGATGTGGCAGCTATTTTATGGGGAAAGAGGGGATATAGCTTTGCTATGAATGTGTTCTTTATCCTGTCTGAATCAGCAGGGATGCTCAGGTATTTATAGCCTTCTTTCTTAAGAATCCGGACAGCCTTTCTTTTAAGGTCTGCAAGAAGGCGTACAGTGCTTTCATTTAAATTCCTGCACACGCCTATGGAAACGGCCTTTGTGAGATGTGCAATCTCGGGTTTCAGAATATCTCTGACATCGGCGAAACCTACAATGTCGGCACCTGATTCCAGAAGGGTTTTTTTGAGCAGGTCATTCATTAACCCTTTTTCTGTTCAGCCTCTTCCTTCAGCTTTTTCAGTGAGCTTATCATGTTGATGGCGTCCTTCAGTGCATTGTTTGCATCGGGAGAATAGCCGTCAGCACCCCATTTTTGTGCAACTTCCTGCGAGACCGGTGCTCCGCCTATCATGATCTTCACATCCGGGTTCTTTGCCTTCAGGTCATCAATCACCTTTTTCATGCCTACCATAGTCGTGGTCATCATGGCGGAAAGACAGACCAGGTCGGAGTGGGTCTTCATCTGCTCTTCAACAAACTTGTCAAGGGGGACGTCTTTGCCCAGGTCATATACTTTAAACCCCGCCACATCAAACATCATCTTTACAATATTTTTGCCGATGTCATGGACATCACCTTCAACCGTACCTATGACCACGGAGCCTTTTACTCCCAGGTCAAGCTGCGTTACATGGGGTTTTAATATATCAAGGCCTACATACAGTGCGTCCGCGCACATAAGAAGCTCGGGCACAAAGTACTCCTGGGCCTCAAAAAGTCTTCCCACTTCCTGCATGCCGCTCACGAGCCCGTTAAATATGGCATCATTTGCTTCAACTCCCTCTTTCAGCGCCTCTTCTGCCCCCTCCCTGGCAGCATCTTCATCGTACTGGATGACTGCATTCTTCAGCTTCTCCAGTATCTCCTGTTTTTTCTCCTCTGTTGCCATTCCTTACCTCCTGTATTTTTTTACCTCATCCATCATTGCAAGAAAATTCTCAGGCGGCACAGTAGGCCAGATATCGCATCCGGGCCATACCGCGCTGACCCCGTTGTCCATACAGCCTTTGATCGTCTCTCTTATCTGCTCTTCTGTTCCCGACACAAGAATATTGTAAGGGTCATAATTGCCGAACAGGAGTGCATCTTCCCCTATCTTCTTCCGTGTCTCCACAATGTCGTTTTTCTGGTCTACGCTTATGGCATTTGCTCCTGATTCAAGCATGAAGACCGCGATGTCATTGGTTTTACCGCATATGTGAAGTACACTGTTCTTTGTCAAACCATCAAAGATCTTTATCAGATAAGGCAGGATCAGGCCCTTAAAGACTCTCGGACTGAGTACGTCCGATGTTGCACCCATCTCCCGTACGGTTATGTAATCAACGCCTGCAGCTTCGTATTCCCGGGCAATGACAATAAGTGCACCGGCAAGCATATCAAGGAGTTTCCCGACCTTGTCCGGTTTTTTAAAAGAAAGCTTGAGGAGCGTATTGAGCTCCATGATCTGTCCTGCAAGCGTAAAAGGTCCGAGTACGTGGGCCCCGACTGCAACATCATCTCCTATGTCGCTTTTCAAAAGACCTATGACTTCTTTCATCATGGGGATGCGTCCCCTTGAGGCAAGATCAGAAGGGATGTGAACATCCATCTCATCTTCCGTGTTGACGAGTTTTGTTTTGATAGTCGGATAAAGAATATCCTCCAGATGAGAATACACGTTTATTTCGCATCCCAGTGCCTCTGCCTCCACGCAGAGGTCAAAGGGAACAACAGCGCACTCAAAGCCGAAAAGCTTATAGGATGATGCAGCTGAGTCGGCCATCATTTTCGCATCGGAGTGCACGGCCGCAAATTTGTATCCGAATTTTTTCAGGCCTTCGGCGGTTACATTGCCCATGCCGCTGAAACATGGCGGCCTGTCTATTGCTTCTCCTGCAAAGAGCTTCAATACCCTGTCCCTTGCAGTTATATTGTTGTCTGACATATTTCCTCCTTTTCTGTTTCCGCTTTCATTTCCTTGCTTCTCCGGCGACAAGTTTTTCAAGGAAATCCGCAAAATATTTTCTGATCGGCAGGTCATTATTGTCGGGGATGGAGTTTGTCTCATTATATACGAGCGTTGACAGCAGAATGTGGGCTGTTGCTACAGCCGGGAATATGCGGGGCGCTGTTACGACAGGCCCGTAAAAATTGAAGTCGCTCCAGAGCACCGATGACATACCCTGTGCAACAGCGTCCATTGCCCTGAACCCGTCAAGACCCCAGACATCCTTTGCCTCCTTCCACATGTGGGTGCCGTTTGAATAGGCGCCTCCGCAGGGGAGGCCGGTTTTTTCCTTTATGATCCTGTTGGCAATCAGGGAGAATGATGTTGCGGGGAGGTTCATGACTGATGTGTCCACGATAATAGTGTCAAAACTGTCCGCCCCCTGCTCAAGCAGACTTTCAAGAGACGTGAGTCTGCCCCCAGGCGACTGGTCTTTATCATTAAATGCCTGTACAACGACATGTTTTATGCCAAGGTCTTTGAGTTTGTTAACCTGTCCCCTGATGTCCTTGTCCCAGGGGGTGATACTGTTGTACAGAAATTTGTCCTGTACACCAAGTCTGGCAACGTATTCCGTTGCCTTTGCCCTTTTTTCGGCAACCCACATATCAATGCCAAAGGGCATATCAGTTGTTTCAAGATAAAAATCAATATAAATCCGGGCCTCTTCAGCAGTATTCGCCACCATCGCGACCATTGAGGGAATCCCCGTTGATACCGAAAGTTCTTCCTGCTTTTTAATGAGTTCCTTTGCCTTCTGACGGTCGAAGCTGCCCTTTCTGTCCTTAAGTATTCTGTCCTTATTATGAAACATTGAAGCGATAAGAAAGGGAGGATGTTCTCCCGGCTGTCCGCCGATTTTTATTTTGTCGATAGTGAATATCTTTTGTTCTGTTGAAAACGTAAACATGAATTCTCCTTATGTGAGCATGAACTGGTTTGTAGGGGCAGGTTTTAAACCTGCCCCTACATTCACCGGCCTTATTAATAGATGCCGTGGTCAAACTTTGGCTGCGGCAGATACTCCCAGTCCTCGCCTTTATTGAATTTAGCTTCAATGTCGAGACACTTGAGGGCATATTCAAATGCGTAGGGAATACCGGGGCCGCCCGGTACAAAACCGGCAAGGATCATACCGACAGCAGCGGCCTCAAAGATTTCACCGGTGGTTGCTCCTTCCTTTATCGCCGGGATTAC
>JBFKMY010000048.1:0-11227 GCA_041629615.1 Thermodesulfovibrionia bacterium
GATATTTGAGAAAGGTCGGTTCCAGAGATTCTCCTTTCAGCTCTTCCGCATACTGAAGGGCTTTCAATGCATACTGGATTATCTGAATGGTTTCGATTCCGGAGACTTCATCAAAAAACCACCCGCAGCTTGTGTACATCAACATGGCATTTCTCTGAATTTCAAGGAGTTTCAAGACTTTAATTTTATCATCCCGCGAGAGTTCATGAGATGCATGTTTTTCGAGAAAGGTGTTTATATTTCCATCGGACCTTTCAAATATTATTTCGATATAATCATTTCTCGCGTCCCACGGATTGCGAAGAAATTTTGATGCTTCTTCATGAAAGACCGGGATGAGCTGCTCCCGGAGCCAGTCCAGGGCCTCCCTCAGAGGTCTTCTCCATGTCTGTGTCCAGTTCTGATGCATACCGGAGTTGCATCCGCAGTTGTCTCTCCAGCGCTCAATTCCATGGACACAGCTCCACGAAGAGTTTTCATAAATATCCACATCATGTGTCGGGGGATGCTTCTCAAGATATTCGCCATAGTTGGTTACCACGGCCAGATTGCTGGAATCAATATAGTGCAATGCGTAGGAAAGTGCCATGTCGCCAAAACGGTGATGATGCCCGAAGGTTTCTCCGTCCGATGCGATATGGACGAGTTGAGGCCACGGTCTTGCATCGTTAAAATTAGATAATAATCTTTTGGCAAGAACTTCTCCGTTATTCAGAAGTCCGCCGAATGATATTTCCTGGGACGTGGGCCCGTCATAGAAGAACAAATCTATGCTTCTCCCCGAGGGAAGTATACAGGTATATGCCTGCGATGGATCTATCCGTTCCCCGCTCACGTCCTGCCAGTTTTTCACTTCTCCCGTTTTTCGTATGCTCTTTGCCTGTCGCGGAGAAAGTATGGTAAATTTTATCCCGTGACTTACCAGCACCTCCAGGGTCTCTTTATCAACGGCTGCCTCGGCAAGCCACATCCCTTCAGGGTCCCTTTGAAATCGTTTCTGGAAGTCCCTTACTCCCCACAGTATCTGCGTATATTTGTCCCGCCTGTTTGCCAGAGGTAATATCATATGGTTATAGGCATGCGCTATTGCTGAGCCATGGCCTGAAAATCTGTTCATACTTAATGCGTCGGCTTCAAGGATTGACTGGTAGACCGCGGGCTTATGTCTTTCCATCCATGATAAAAGCGTGGGACCATAGTCAAAACTGATTTTCGAATAGATATTGACGATATCAATTATTCTGCCGTCCCTGTCCAGGATGCGGGAGGCGGCATTCGGGGCGTAACACTCGGCAGTTATTTTTTCATTCCAGTCGTGATAGGGATAGGCCCCATCCTGAAATTCAATCTCTTCAAGCCACGGATTTTCCCTCGGCGGCTGATAAAAGTGTCCATGAATGCAGATGTATCTCTCCATGATTAAATCTTAAAAAATAATATACCCAGTGGAGGTAATGTCAGTAAAAGAGAACAGTCTCTGCCCTGCGCCGGCACGGGATCGGCATTCTTTCCTCCGGCGTTCCCCGCGCCACTGCCTCCATATATCCCGGCATCGCTGTTTAACAGCTCTCTCCAGAACCCTCCTCCGGGAACGCCGACCCTGTAGTTATGCCGCACTACCGGAGTGAAATTGCATACGGCAAGAATCATTTCATCGTTCTTCCGGCCCTTTCGTATAAAGCTGATTATGCTCTCTTCCCAGTCATGAAAATCTATCCATTCAAAACCGTCAGAAGAGAAATCAAGATCGTGCAATGCCTGTTCATGTTTATAAAGGTGGTTCAGGTCCCTGACCCACTGCTGTATTCCCTTATGGGAGGGATGGTCAAGTACATGCCATTCCAGACTCTGATCGTGGTCCCACTCTTTCCACTGGGCAAACTCGCCGCCCATGAAGAGCAGCTTTTTCCCCGGATGACCGTACATATATCCGAGCATAAGCCGCAAATTGGCATTCCTCTGCCATTCATCTCCCGGCATCTTGCCGATGAGGGAGCCTTTGCCGTGAACAACTTCGTCGTGCGAAAAGGGCAAGGTGAAATTTTCCTTAAACGCATACCATATGCTGAACGTAAGTTGATCGTGATGATATTTCCTGAATAACGGTTCCTTTGACATGTATTTCAATGTATCATGCATCCATCCCATGTTCCATTTCATTCCGAAACCCAGCCCCCCCAGATAGGTGGGTCGTGAAACCATGGGCCATGCCGTTGATTCTTCGGCAATGGTCTGGACACCGGGGTGGGCAGTGTACACCGCTTCGTTGAGGCGTTTTAAAAAGCTTATTGCATCCAGGTCTTCTCTTCCCCCGTATCTGTTTGGTATCCATTCACCCTCATTTCTTGCATAATCAAGATAGAGCATGGAAGCAACGGCATCCACCCTCAGACCGTCAATGTGGTATTTGTCGAGCCAGAACAGGGCGCTGCTGATAAGAAAATTTCTTACCTCGTTTCTGCTGTAGTTGAAAATATAACTTTTCCATTCAGGATGATATCCTTTTTTGGGATCTGCATGTTCGTACAGGTTTGTACCGTCAAAATAAGAGAGCCCGTGTTCATCAGAGGGAAAGTGGGAAGGCACCCAGTCAAGGATGACGCCGATGCCGTTCTGATGAAGATAATCGATCATATACATGAAATCCTGGGGAGTTCCGTACCTGCTGCTCGGGGCATAGTATCCTGTCGTCTGATATCCCCATGAACCGTAGAACGGGTGCTCCGTGACAGGCATGAGTTCGACATGGGTGAATCCCATGTACCTGACATACTCTGCAAGGGAATGGGCCAGTTCCCTGTAATTCAGGAACCTGTTGTTTTCTTCTGGCACGCGCCTCCATGAACCGAGGTGGACTTCGTAAATCGAGAAGGGGGCATTCAGTCCGTTAGAGGCATGTCTGTTTGCCATCCAGTCAGTGTCACTCCACTCATAGTCAAGGGTCCATGCAACAGATGCGGTTTTGGGAGGGAGCTCCCAGTAAAAAGCAAAGGGATCGCCCTTGTCGACGGAATACCCGTTGTGCTTTGAAACAATATGATACTTATATATGTCACCCTTACCGATTCCCCCGATAAACCCTTCCCAGATACCGGACTGGTCCCACCTTGCCGTAAGCCGGTGAGACACCCTGTTCCACCCGTTAAAATCTCCGGTCACGGTGATCTTCTCTGCGTTCGGGGCCCATAGAGCAAAATACATTCCTTCAGTCCCGTCAACCGTCATCGGGTGGGTGCCGAGTTTATCATAGAGCCTGAAATGGTTACCTTCCTTAAAAAGGTAAATATCATGATCAGTGAAGCGGGTCACATCATGTCGTACGTTTGCTGAGCTGCTGTCCTGCTTATATATCATTCGTCAGTCCTCACTAAAAAATTATTGTTTCCTGTGAAACAATTATATATAAATCATTATAAGAACTGCAAAAGATGCAAAGAAAGAGAGAAATCCCGAAAGGCCATTACGTACAAAAAATACCTCCGGAATGACCGCCAGTGAAGGTGCAATATCTGTATTTTGTTTTGATCATGAGGAAACGGGAGTTTAAATGTGAAAGAAACGGCGGGCTTTGATAGAGTAACGCTTTCTTTATCGCGGGATAAAATAGTAAAATGATGGTTACTTTACTCTGCAGGGCGTATCACCATGCGTCCCTGCGCACCCTGAGGCGGAGGACCGGTGGAACCTTACAGATTGGGCATTGATGATGCGAGATCAGCATTGGATAATGGCGTAATAAGCCCTGAGGAACTGATCGATGCGTTGTATGAAAGAATAGGGAGAGTAGAAGAGAAGATAAGGGCTTTCATTTCCCTCAATACAGAAAGATCCCTCCCGCAGGCCCATGTAACCGGGGACAAACAGGGTAATGGGCGGACACTTCTGGGAATCCCTATAGCAGTTAAGGACAATATTTGTACAAAAGGGGTAAGGACAACCTGTTCATCAAAAATACTGGAAAACTTTGTCCCTCCCTATGAAAGCACGGTGACACAGGCGCTGAAAGATCAAGGATACGTCCTCGCCGGAAAAACGAATCTCGATGAATTCGCCATGGGTTCCTCCACGGAAAACTCCGCCTTCGGCGCCACGAAAAATCCATGGGACCCCGGCAGAGTGCCGGGAGGCTCAAGCGGCGGTTCAGCCGCGGCAGTTGCAGCGGATGAATGCATGGCTGCCCTCGGGTCTGATACGGGCGGGTCCATCCGTCAGCCGGCTGCGTTTTGCGGCGTTGTCGGGTTGAAACCGACCTATGGAAGGGTTTCCCGGTTCGGGCTTGTTGCCTTTGCATCATCCCTCGATCAAATCGGTCCTTTAACAAAAAATGTGAAAGATGCTGCAATCCTCATGAACATTATTTCAGGACACGATCCCTGTGACTCCACATCAGCCAATCTGCCTGTACCCGACTTCACGGCCGTTCTTGACAGGGATATCAGGGGATTAAAGATAGGGGTCCCGGCGGAATACTTTATTGAAGGGATTGACAGGGAAGTTGAGGACGCTGTCCGGAAAGGGATAAAAAAACTGGAGTCGCTCGGGGGAAAACCGGTTGAAATTTCCCTGCCTCATACCGGATACGGAGTTGCGGCCTATTATATACTGGCAACGTCCGAAGCTTCCTCAAATCTTGCGCGCTACGACGGGGTGAAATACGGGCTCAGGGTCGAGGGGAAAGACCTTATTGATATGTATATGGAAACAAGACAGCAGGGATTTGGTGAAGAGGTCAAAAGAAGGATAATCCTCGGCACCTATGCCCTGTCGTCCGGATACTATGACGCCTATTATAAAAAGGCCCAGCAGGTCAGGACCCTGGTACGAAGGGATTTTGAAAGTGCCTTTGAAAGGGTTGATGTGATTGTTACCCCGACGACCCCTGCACCGGCGTTTAAGATCGGAGAAAAGATAGATGACCCGTTACAGATGTATTTGACCGATATTTTCACCATCTCGCTCAATCTTGCCGGGGTACCGGGAATATCAATCCCCTGCGGTTTTACATCCGCGGGGTTGCCGGTCGGATTACAGATAATCGGAAAACCCTTTGATGAGGAAATGGTCCTTAAAACCGCCCATGCGTATGAACAGGCAACGGACTGGCACAGGAGAACCCCCGGATTATAAAAGAGGATGATATGCAATACGAAGCGGTCATAGGCCTTGAGATTCATGCACAGCTTCTGACTGATACAAAAATATTCTGCGGGTGTGCCGCAACGTTCGGTGCTGAACCCAATACGCGGACCTGTCCCGTATGTATGGGAATGCCGGGTGTTTTGCCGGTAATGAACGCAAAGGCAATCGAATATGTCGTACGGACGGGTATAGCCATGAACTGTGAAATTTCTTCATACAGCAGATTTGCGCGAAAGAACTATTTTTATCCCGATCTTCCCAAGGGATATCAGATAAGCCAGTATGAACTCCCCCTGTGCGGGCGTGGCTTTATAGATATATCATCTGACAACGGGAAGAGAAGGATCGGGCTGACGAGAATTCATCTGGAAGAAGACGCGGGGAAAAATATTCATGAGGGTGCGGGCAATGACAGTTTTGTTGACTTGAACAGGGCAGGGGTCCCTCTCATGGAGATTGTTTCAGAGCCTGATATCAGAAATCCCGGGGAAGCCGTAGCATTTATGAAAAAATTAAGGTCTATAGTCCGTTATATCGGTGTGTGTGATGGAAACATGGAGCAGGGTTCATTACGGTGTGATGCGAACGTTTCTGTCCGGCCGTATGGTCAGGAAGAGTTTGGAGTCAAGGCCGAAATAAAAAACATGAATTCCTTCAGGTTCGTAGAAAAGGCCCTTGATCATGAAATAAAACGGCAAATACGCATAGTACGAGAGGGCGGGAAGATTACCCAGGAAACACGACTGTGGAATACGGAAAAGGCAATTACAGAGTCCATGCGTTCAAAGGAGGAGGCCCATGATTACCGGTATTTTCCCGATCCGGACCTCATGCCTGTAGAAATTGAAGGCCCGTGGATAGAGAAGATCAGGGAAAGCATTGGAGAACTGCCTGATGCCAAGCGGGAAAGGTATGTAAAGGATTTCAAAATACCCGTTCAGGATGCAGATCTGCTCACCGCAGAAAAAACCATTGCCGAATGGTTTGAGCATGCAGTGAAGGCCGGTGGTGATCCAAAGACAGTCAGCAACTGGATAAAGGGCGATCTTGTGAGACTTCTCAATGAAGAAAATAAGCAGATCGGAGAAAGCCTGCTGACTCCGCAGCATCTGGTTGATATGCTCGCCCTGATCGATAAGGGGACGATAAGCGGAAAGATTGCCAAGACTGTTTTTGAAGAAATGTTTAAGACCGGTAAGGAAGCTGAATTTATTGTGAATGAACGAAACCTTGTGCAGATCAGCGATGAAACAGGCATAGAGAAGACGGTAGATATGATCCTGGAAAAGAACCATGAGGAAGTGGGCAGGTTCAGGGCAGGAGATGCAAAATTAATGGGGTTTTTTGTAGGACAGGTCATGAAGGAAACCGGGGGCAGAGCAAACCCGAAGATAGTCAATGAGCTGCTCAGGAAAAAACTTGGTCAATGAACCGGGGCGGGGTGAGGTGTCCTCTTCCCTTCGGTCTGGAGTCGCAATGGAAAAAATCCTTATTGTGGAAGACAAGAAATCACTGGCGCAGATGCTGAAGGAGACCCTTGAGTTAGAGGGATATGAGGTAGTGATTGCCGGTGACGGAGCTGAGGGAATCAAAAAGATCAAAAGCAGTAAACCTGATCTTGTGCTTACTGATCTTAAGCTGCCGAAAAAAAGCGGTCTTGACGTACTGAAGGCATCCAGGGACGAAAACCCGCTGACACCGGTCATTGTCATGACAGCCTACGGCTCCATTGAAACTGCCGTAAATGCGATGAAACTTGGGGCCTTCGACTTCATGACCAAGCCTTTAGACACAGACTATTTGCTGCTGCTCATCGAGAGGTCGCTCGGGAACCAGAGACTCGTCGCAGAAAACCTTCTCCTTAAGGATGTGCTGTTTCATCGTGTCGGGATACCGAATATTATCGGTAAAAGTCCCAAAATGATGGAACTCGCCGGCAATATTCAGAAAGTAGCACCCACAAAGACAACAGTGCTGCTGCTCGGGGAATCGGGAACAGGAAAAGAACTCTTTGCACGGGCAATCCATGATTTAAGTCCGCGAAGGGACCATCCCTTTGTGCCTATTAATTGTGCGGCAATACCACGAGAACTTCTTGAATCCGAGCTGTTCGGACATGAGAAGGGGGCCTTTACCGGGGCAGTGGAGCAAAAGCTCGGAAAACTTCAGCTCGCGGACAGGGGCACCGTATTTCTCGATGAAGTGGGCGAAATGGACATGGCCCTTCAGTCAAAGCTTTTAAGGACTCTGCAGGAGGGTGAGATTGACAGGGTGGGCGGGAGCAGCTCAGTCAAGGTAGACATAAGGATCATAGCCGCAACCAACACAAATATCGAAGCTGCCATAGCCAGAAGTACTTTCAGGGAAGACCTTTATTACCGGCTGAGTGTCTTTCCGATTATTATCCCCCCCTTGAGGGAAAGAAAAGATGATATCCATGCGCTGGCAGAACACTTTGTGTCCAGGTATTCAGCAGAGATGAATGTCTCGCACAAAAATATTGCGCCCGATGTAATCGATATTCTGAAAAAATATCCATGGAAGGGAAATGTAAGGGAACTTGAAAATGTCATAGAACGGGCCTTGATACTGTGTGATGGTGATACCATAACCAGCAGTGAACTCAGACTTGCTCCTGCCGGCCCTTCAGGAGAGGAATTTCCGGATATTTCACCCGACGGAACACTGGATGAAGTAGCCCGGGCCGCCCTGAGGGTTGCTGAATCCCGGCGAATAAAAAAAGCCCTTGAAGACACCCATGGCAACAAAACAAAGGCAGCGGAGCTGCTGAAGGTAAGTTACAAGACACTTTTGACCAAGATAAAAGACTATCGAATTGAAGGGTAAAGACAAATGTCATGGATGTGCCGGAGTACGATAGTTCAGAAGTTCAATTATAATTAATATATCCCCTTCAGCTTTGTTGTACTTCTGTACGTCCGGACGTTTGTACTTTTCCACTTTTTACCATGTGGATTATCTTTTCTCTCCTTACTGCTTTTTCCCTCGCTACAAGCGACGCCTTGACAAAACGGGCGCTCTCCTCACGGGATGAGTATTTTGTAGCATGGGCGCGATTACTGTTTGCCCTTCCTGTACTTATCGTAAACCTCATATTTGTCGATATCCCCGATCTCGACAGGACATTCTGGACAGCAACACTCTGCGCCTTGCCGCTGGAGATAATCGCTATTATTTTATATACGAAAGCATTAAAGATCTCGCCCATGAGCACTACAATGCCCTTCCTTGCCCTGACCCCGTTATTTTTAATTTTCATGTCATCCCTTATTCTGGGAGAAAAAGTTTCCCTGCAGGGGGGGCTGGGGATCATTGTAATGGCACTAGGAAGCTATACACTGAATATCCATAAAATCAGACGGACGCTCTGGGAGCCGCTCAAGGCCATAGGGAGGGAAAAGGGCTCGGTCATGATGATCATTGTCGCATTTATCTTCAGCATTACTTCATCGCTGGGAAAGATGGCAATTGAACATTCGTCCCCCATTTTTTTCGGGAGCTTTTATTTCATCCTGGTGACGGCCCTGTTCACTCCCGTAGCATTAAAGAAAAACCGGAACAAACCTTTGCTTACAAAAAAAGATGTCATCCCCCTTTTCTTCATTGGCGTTACGTATGCGATGATGATTGTCTTTCATATGATTGCAATGAGTATGGCCAGTGTCGCCTATATGATTTCCATAAAAAGGACAAGCCTTCTTTTCAGTATCTTCTACGGCCATGTTCTGTTCAGGGAAGAGAAGATCGTTGAAAAGGCGATTGGAGGGGCAATAATGTTTGCGGGATTTCTCCTGATTATTCTGAGCACATAAACATACAAACCAGCCGGGGCCGCAGGGAAATCATGCGCTGCCTGTCTGCGCCAAGGCAGCGTTCCGGAACGCCCTTTCCCGTGCTTTGGCATTGGAATTACGGAGGGGAATATGTTAATCTTAGGGTTAGGAGGAAACGGTATTGTATAAGAGTATAGTGATTTGGGTCCTTTTTGGTTTGATGATGATCCTGGTTTTTAATCTCCTTGAGACATCCAAGCCTCATGAAGAGATAGTGTTTTCGGATTTTATGCTCAGACTTGAGCGGGACGAGGTCGTTGAAGTGACCATACAAAAACCCGAAAATCTGATTATAGGGATCATGAAAAGCGGTGAAAATTTCAAATCTTACGCACCTGATTATCCCGACCTCGTCAAGGAACTTCAGGCAAAGGGCATAAGAATCAGTGCCAAACCGGACCATACCCCGTGGTATATGAATGTGCTTTTTAACTTTGGCCCCATAATCCTGCTGGTATTTCTTTGGGTATTTTTTATGAGACAGATGCAGACAGGCGGCAACAAGGCGCTCTCATTCGGGAGAAGCAAGGCAAAACTGGTTTCAGAAAAAGGGATCAAGATAACGTTTGCCGACGTGGCAGGGATCGAAGAGGCCAAGGATGAAGTTCAGGAAGTTATTGAGTTTTTAAAAGACCCTCAGAAATTTCAGAAACTCGGCGGAAAAATTCCCAAGGGTGTATTGCTTGTAGGGCCTCCCGGAGCAGGGAAGACATTGCTGGCAAAGGCAATCGCAGGGGAAGCAGGCGTCCCCTTTTTCTCCATCAGCGGGTCTGATTTTGTGGAGATGTTTGTCGGTGTGGGGGCTTCGAGAGTGAGAGACCTTTTTGAGCAGGCAAAGAAAAACTCGCCGTGCATTATATTTATTGATGAAATTGACGCTGTGGGCCGTCACAGGGGAGCAGGACTCGGAGGCGGTCATGATGAGCGTGAACAGACCCTGAACCAGCTCCTTGTCGAGCTGGACGGATTTGACCAGAATGAAGGGGTGATCATCCTTGCAGCAACCAACAGGCCTGATGTCCTTGACCCTGCCCTCCTGAGGCCCGGAAGGTTCGACAGGCAGGTCATCGTTCCCCATCCGGATGTGAAGGGGAGACTGGAGATTATCAAGGTCCACAGCAAGAAAATCCCCCTTTCCGAAAATGTTAATCTTGAACTCCTTGCACGGGGAACGCCGGGTTTTTCCGGTGCGGACCTTGCCAACCTGATAAACGAGGCTGCCCTGCTGGCAGCGAGGCAGACCAAGACAAAGGTTGAAATGTCTGACTTTGAACATGCGAAGGACAAGGTCATGATGGGCAAGGAAAGAAAGAGCATGATAATCTCCGATGAGGAGAAAAATAATACCGCCCATCATGAAGCAGGACATGCCATTGTTGCAAAGTTGACCCCCGGGACCGACCCTCTCCATAAGGTCAGTATCATACCGAGGGGAATGGCCCTTGGCATTACCCAGCAGCTCCCGATAGATGACAGATATACCTATTCCAGGGATCATATTTTAAATACCCTCGCGGTCCTCATGGGCGGCAGGGCTGCAGAGGAAATAGCACTCGGACACATGACTACAGGGGCGGGGAACGACCTGCAGCGGGCGACGGACCTTGCGCGAAAAATGGTATGTGAATGGGGAATGAGTGATAAGCTGGGACCCCTGACCTTCGGCAAGCGTGAAGAGCAGATTTTTCTCGGAAAAGAATTTTCCCGGCATAAGGACTACTCTGAAAAGACCGCGGAAGAAATCGATGAAGAAGTCAAAACGATCGTAGGCGAACGATATGACTATGCAAAGCGCCTTTTGCTTGATAACAAGACAACGCTCATTACCCTGGCACAGGCCCTGCTCGAACGGGAAACCCTCGATGCCAAAGAATTGGAGGAGATAATTCAGGGCACGAACGGCAGCGAGGCAGTATCACAATCCGCACAGAATGACAGCGATGCACCGGATGAAACAGCCTAGCCAAAAGAGCAAATATCTCCCGCATTTCTAAATTTATTGACGCGCGGATCGTAAGTTGGCCTCTGGCATGAGTTTTTTTACAATTCATTAATTTTTATAACTTTTTCGGATTCTATTTAATACGACGTTTTCTTGATGATTCTCTCCTTTCCGCTCCTTTCTTGTAAGAAACCGGTACAATTGTACTACATACTCATGCACAATTAACTGCTCATTTTGTTACAGGCCTTTCACGCCGCTCACAGGGGTTCAAATCCCCTTGGGGACGCCA
>JBFKMY010000049.1:0-11053 GCA_041629615.1 Thermodesulfovibrionia bacterium
AATGCCTCCTCGGCCCGCTTACGTTCGGTAATGTCCCTTGCGATCTCAATTCCTGCTATGATCTGACCCGATGAATCCCTTAATGGAGATGCAGTAATTTCAACATGCAATATTCCGTTGGGAGTAGGAGCACTCCTCCGGGAGGTATGAATTTTCCCGTCCTGAAATGCCATGGCTACAGGACAGCCCTCACAGACTGATTCCCGTTTTTCATATGCCCTGTAACAGGCCTCTCCTCTGTGATCCCCGATCATACGTATATGAATATCATTTTGATAGAGTACGGTGAAATCAGTATCCTGAATACTTATTCCATCTCCTATAGCAGCGATTATAGCGTCTGATTTGGCCTTTTCGTTTTGAGCCCTTTTCGTCGCTTCCTGTAACATCCCCTGTGACTTCTCCCGTTCCACGATCTCCATGAGCAGGGATTTATTCTTCTCTCTTACCTCTGCTGTCCGCTCGTCTACTGTTACTTCTAACTGATCCTTGGCCTTTTGCAGCATTTCTTCTGCCTGTGTGCGTAAGGCAATCTCCCTCTCCATAGGTTTCAGGGCCATTTTCCTGAAGGTGCGCCATGTGGCTATTCCTAAGATTCCGGTCAGGGCGGCTGAAAATGCAATAAGCTGCAACTTGAGTTTGCCCAGGATTGCCTCTACTCTTGACAAATCCTTGACTACTTGCAGGTTGATCAAGTCTTTTCCCCCATAGCGAAGCTGTTTTTGCAAGAAAAAGACATGAGGTGAAGGCGCCGGATGATTGTATTGTGCAAGCATAAAACCGTTGGGCATTATTGCTTTTACTTCAACAACATCATCATGCTCCCCCCCCCACTGTAAAAGAAATTGTTCGACCTTTGCATAATCATGTAAGAGAAGCGGTTCTCTCACAAATGTTCCTATCAGATCCATTTCATACTGCATATGATTTTGTATTTCATGCAATATGTGCTTCCGCTGATTCGCTACAATTAAAATATTCGCGATTATGAGAAAGAACAGCAATATTGCCATGAATGACAGAATTACCCGCTTATATTTAAAAGGGGAAGGGTCAGTCATGCGTAACTCTCATCTCTGCGAGCTTTTGTAATATATGCCGCAGGGAATCGTAATCCCCGTCTTCTACAGGAACCATGCCGGTTATAGAATGCTTGAGGGAAGCCATGATATCCTGCCCCCCCTCTTTGTCCCTGAGAGAATAAAGGGCATTGCGTAATTTCTGTAACGTCTCAGGAGAAAGCGAGGTGTTTGCCGTAAAAACATGTTCTGATAAAGGCCATGTTCTCATAAGCTCCCTCAGCCCGCGGTGCTCATAACTGTAAAACACCTCATCCTTGACAGCACCCGCATCATAATCCCCTGCAAGCACTCCGAGTGCCACATTATGATGATTGTTCAGAAATGCATATCCTCCCAGATTCTCAGTGGTCACTCCGTTCTTCCACAATACATACCGGGGGACCAGATGACTCATTGTAGAATCAGGGTCTCCAAAGGCAAAACGCTTTCCGATTAAATCCCTGAGGGTAAGCAGTGGACTGTCTGCCCTGACAATGATGATTCCCTGAAACGTGGGCTTGCCGATTATCTCCAGACGCGCCAGAAGCGGTTTTTTGCCAAATTGCTCAACCATCTCTACATAGCTTGCCGGCCCCATATAAGCGATATCTGCCCTGTTCTTGCCCACTTGCACAATGTGGCTTTTATAGTCCCGTGAAATTACAAGATTAACGGGCACACGGAGTTCCCGGCTCAAGTATTGTATCAACGGAGTAAACCGCTCAATAAGTTCAGTGGCGGGCAAATACGGATGAACAGCAAAAATCAGGGGGTCAGCAGCCCGGGCAATGCCTCCACAACGTATCCCGGCAATTACTATAAGCAGATACAGGCAGAGCCTTGCCCCGGAGTTGAACATGCTTTCCTCTTTCATTATCTCTGTTATCTTAATACACACGGTCCATTTAATAAAGATTCATTCCTCACTGAAACAGAAAACTCATCAGCCCGGCACATATTTTCCTTTATTTTTGCAGTACTATCAACAATACCACCCTATGTATCCCGGGGCCGTTACGCCTTGATCAAAAATTTCAGTTTTATTAATATTTAGTATAGAATTACATTCACCTTGCCACAGCAGCAATAAATGCAGCTACTATTTAAGGAGGCATACACATGACTGACGGTGGAATCACTGCCATCAACGAAAAAGTACGGCGGGAAAGCTCTTTCGTACTCTCACTTGTATCGGAAATGGAGAAAGTAATTGTCGGGCAGAAATATCTTATCGAAAGGCTCCTTGTCGCCCTTCTCTCAAACGGGCATGTTCTTATAGAAGGCGTACCCGGCCTGGCAAAGACCCTTTCCGTAAAAACCCTCTCAGACGCAATAAATACAACGTTTCAGAGACTGCAATTCACTCCTGATCTCCTTCCCGCTGATTTAATAGGCACCCTCGTATACAACCCGAAAGACGGTACCTTTACTACAAAAAAAGGGCCGATCTTCGCCAATATAATACTGGCAGATGAAATAAACAGGGCCCCTGCCAAGGTACAGAGCGCCCTGCTGGAGGCAATGCAGGAAAGACAGGTGACCATCGGGGAAAATACGTTTCCGCTCGATGAGCCCTTTCTTGTGCTTGCAACACAAAACCCGATAGAACAGGAGGGCACCTATCCCCTCCCCGAGGCACAGGTGGACAGGTTCATGCTGAAACTGAACATTACCTATCCGTCATTGGAGGAAGAGCACAGGATCATGAAGCGAATGGCTTTTACAAACCGGAATTTTGAGGTCCACCCGGTTATCGGGCCCGAAGATATAGAAAGGGCGCGAAGCGTGGTCAATGAAATATACATGGATGAAAAAATTGAAAAATATATCCTGGACATTGTCTTTGCAACACGGGAGCCGCAGAAATATAAACTCGATGAACTGAGTGACCTGATCCAGTACGGGGCATCTCCCCGCGCAACAATCAACCTCACGATTGCTTCCAAGGCATACGCATTTATTCAGGGCCGGGGGTATGTCACCCCTCAGGATGTAAAATCCATTGGGCCCGATGTATTGCGGCACAGGGTCATCGTCAGTTATGAGGCCGAGGCAGAAGAGAAGACCTCAGAAGATCTTATCAGAAAAATATTTGAAGAAATAGAGGTCCCGTAGGCACAGGGCGGTCAGCAGTCAGCGATCAGCTTCTTTTGTCTGAACCGGAAAGGCTGGCCGCTGAATGCTGACAGTGCAGGCTCTATAAAATGATACCCAAAGAAATATTACAGAACATCCGCAGGATACAGATCACCACGTCACGTATGGTGAACGATGTATTCGCAGGTCATTACCACAGCGTATTCAAAGGGCAGGGCATGGAATTTGAGGAAGTCAGGGAATATCAGCCGGGAGATGACATCCGTTCCATTGACTGGAATGTGACTGCCCGTTCAGGACATCCGTTCGTAAAGAAATTCATGGAGGAAAGAGAACTGACAGTCATGCTGCTGCTGGATATATCAGCATCGTCTTATTTCGGAACGGTCAATAAATTGAAAAGCCAGCTTGCCGCTGAACTCTGTTCCGTCCTGGCATTATCTGCCATAAATAATAATGACAGGGTGGGCCTTATCGCCTTTACTGAGGGGATAGAAATCTTCGTTCCGCCCAGAAAGGGCCTGCGGCATGTCCTGAGGATAATCCGGGAGTCACTGTATTTAAAGCCCCGTGCAAAAGGGACCAACATTCCCGGCGCATTGGAGTATCTGAGCAGAACAACCAGCAGGAGGAGCGTTGCGTTCGTTATTTCGGATTTTTACGCCCGCGACTATAAAAGACCTTTATCCATAGCAGACAAACGTCATGACATCATTGCAGTGTCCATCACCGACCCCCGCGAATTGTCCCTTCCCGATGTCGGGCTCATTACTGTGGAGGACGCAGAAACGGGAAGGTCCCTCTTCATCGACACGTCAAGCCCGGAAGTGAGGAGCGGGTACGGAGATGAGGCACTGAAGATGTTTCATGAAAGAAAAAAACTCTTTCAGTCCATCAATATCGATCACATCGATATTCGCACCGATGTCCCCTATACTCAGGCATTATACAAATTCTTCAGGATGAGAGAAAGGAGAGCATAATAAGAATCATTCAGCTCACAGCATTAATAGTATTGATATTCAGCAGTGTATCCGCCGCTGGAGAAGTGAAAAGCAGTGATCTGCTGTTGACCGTAAAGGCAGAGGTCGATACGCATTCTGCCCTGATCGGCGACAGGATCACCTATACCATAGGGGTAAAAACAAAGAAAAATATTGACGTTCAATTTTCATCCTTCGGCGAAAATCTTTCCGGCCTGACTGTTAAGGATTCCGGATCATCCAGGGGAGGTTTCTGGAACAGCGCAACTTATACAGAGTGGTACACGCTCGAATCGTACACACCGGGACACCACACAATTCCCGGTGCACTCATTAAATATAAGGAGACCACTGAAGAAGAGTGGAAAGAAGTCATGACAGAAGAGATTACCGTAGAGGTGCAAAGTCTGCTGGATAAAGCAGATGTATCTCCTGAGATAAAGGACATTAAAGGCCCTCTCCGCTTATTCAACCTCATGTCCCTCTCTGTCATTCTCGCTGTAATTATGCTTATCGCAATCATTATCATTGCCGTGAGACTGCGCCACAAAAGGATAAAGGAAGACGAATTATATCTTCCACCGAGGCCCGCACACGAGATAGCATTTGAAGCACTGTATGCCCTCAGGAACAAAAATTATATCAGGAACGGTAAAGTTCAGGAATACTATTTCGAGATATCAGACATTGTTCGCCATTATCTTGAAAACCGCTTTTCCCTGAAGGCACCTGAAATGACCACCGAAGAATTTCTGTCCCACGTTAAAAACAGCGATCTTTTACGTTCAGAACATAAAAGTCTCCTTCGTGAATTCCTGTCACACTGCGACATGGTCAAGTTTGCACGGTATCATCCTGAAGAGAAGGAAATCGAATCCAGTTTTGAATCAGCAGAGCACCTGGTGCAGCAGACCAGGGAATCATCCGAAGAGGTGGAAAAGGCCTGATGCATTTTCAGAATCCGTGGTTTCTTGCGTTGATTCCCATTGTACTGGTCCTGCTCATCTATAGCAAAAAACAGGAACATGTCCCCGCGTTCGTTTTCCCTTCAGATGATCTTTTGAAAAACATGCGGCCGTCCTTCAAGGTCAGACTGCGTGAGGCCATGGTGTTTATGAGAATCGTTTCGCTTGTTTTGATCATCCTTGCGCTGGGCCGTCCGCAGCAGATGATCGAGGAATCGGTCATTGAGACCGAAGGGATCGATATTGTACTGGCATTAGACACATCGTCAAGCATGCTGGCAGAAGATTTTGAACTCCGGGGGACGCGTTCAAACAGGCTGGATGTGGTAAAAGAGGTTGTAAAGGACTTTATTGCCAACAGAACAAATGACAGGATCGCCCTGATTGCATTCGCTGCACGGGCGTACACGGTATCCCCGCTCACTCTCGATTACGGCTGGTTAATGCAGAATCTTGAGAGGGTGACCATAGGCATGATCGAAGACGGAACTGCCATAGGATCAGGACTGAGTTCCGCTCTGATACGGCTCAAGGACACGGTGTCAAAGAGCAAAGTAGTAGTCCTGCTTACAGACGGGAGAAATAACGCCGGCAGGATCTCCCCCCTCATGGCAGCAGAAGCTGCTGCTGCACTCAACATGAAAGTGTATACTATCGGGGCGGGAACAAGGGGACTTGCCCCCTATCCTGCAAAAGACCCTTTTGGAAACACCGTGTACAGACCGGTTAAAATAGAGATCGATGAAGACGTCCTGAAGGAAATCGCCGACAAAACAGGGGCGCAATACTTCAGGGCAACAGACACCGGATCATTAAGGGAGATTTATAAAGAAATCGATCAGCTGGAAAAGACCACCATGGAGCAAAAGGGGTATCGTGAATACAGGGAACTGTTTCATCTGTTTCTTGTTCCGGGCCTGTTTATGGTAATTCTGGAACTTATTCTGAACAATACTTTCCTCAGGAGGATACCGTAAATCAGCTGATGGTGTACAGCTGAGGGATTAATTAAAGAATGAAATTCGGGAATGTACACGCACTGCACTACTTGTGGTTATTGCCGTCCTTAACACTTCTTTTTATCATGGCGCTGAAAAAAAGGAAGAAGGCGATGGAGGCCTTTGCCGGCAGGGAATTGCTTGATGCAATCACTCCGTCGCTTGATAAAAAGAGCCGCACCATAAAAGCATTATTTATTTTTGTATCACTTTTTCTCATAATCATTGCATTAATACGACCCCAGTGGGGGTTTGAATGGAAAGAAGTAAGGCGAAGCGGACTTGATATATTGATTGCCCTGGATACATCAAAAAGCATGCTGGCGGAAGACGTGAAACCCAACAGGCTTGAACGCTCCAAACTTGCCGTAAAGGACCTGATAAAAAATCTGAAGGGAGACAGGGTCGGTCTTATCGCTTTTGCAGGGAGCGCTTTTCTGCAGTGCCCGCTCACCGTTGACTACGGCGGCTTCCTGCTGTCCCTTGACAGTCTTGACGTCAATACAATACCGAAGGGCAGCACGTCCATAGCGGGCGCGCTCAGGGTCGCCCTTGAGAGCTACGGAGGAGGGGTGAAAAAACATAAAATACTGGTGATCATCACCGACGGTGAAGATCACGAGGCCGATCCCCTTCCCCTGACAGAAAAGGCAAAGGAAATGGGGATTAAAATATACACGATAGGCATAGGAACACGTGAGGGAGAGCTCATTCCGATAAAAGATCCTTCCGGCGGCACTTCGTTTCTCAAGGACAGGAGCGGCAATGTCGTCAAGACCCGTCTGGATGAGAAGACCCTGAAGGACATTGCATTGACCACCGGCGGGAGTTATGTAAAGGCCGCCGGTACAGGATTCGGCCTTGATTTGATATATAAAGAAAAATTGTCCCGGCTGGAGAAGGGCGAAATCGAAAATAAAAGGATAAAAAAATTCAAAGAAAGGTTCCAGTTTCCGCTGGTTCTTGCACTGCTGCTTTTATGCATTGAGCCCTTTATAGGCGAGAGGAAAAGAGGATAGAGGAATATGGTCAGTACCATGCAAAAGATCTTTATCTCCGGAATTTTCGTGTGCTTTCTGTCAATCCCCGCTGTTCCGGCCCGGGCATCATCAGCAGCCGGGGAAATCAGGGATGGCAACCGGGCATATAAGGAAAAGAAATACGATGAAGCCCTTGAACATTATATGAGAGCCGGGGAAAAGGCCCCTGATTCCGATATTGTCCATTTCAACCTCGGGGCAGCGTTATATAAGAGCGGCCGATACGGGGAATCTATTGATGCCTTTACAAAGGCACTGAATACCGAAGATGGTCAGCTCGAGTCAGATGCACTTTACAATATAGCAAATGCAAAATACAAACTGGGCAGTGCTGATGCAGACAAAGATCTTAAGGGCGCAATCAGTTTATACCGTGAATCGCTCGAGTATTACAGGAGGGCAATAGAATTAAATGAAAAGAACAGGGAGGCAAAATTCAACCACGAGGTTGTTGAAAAAGACCTGAACGTTCTGCTGGACAGACTGAAAAACCAGCCGCAGCAGGAAGAGCAGGACCAGGACAAAGAAGGGGAAGACACAGCAGAAAACCAGCAGTCACCGGCCGGGGCAGAGGAAGAACAAAAAGGAAATAAAGAAAAGGACGGAAAGGACAGACCCTCTGGGTCTGAAGAAAAGGGGAAAGAGGAGGCCGGTGAACCACTGGAACAGCAGCAGGACAGCGCTCAGGGGGAAGCGGACATCCGGGAGATGTCTCCCGAAGAGGCGCGAATGCTACTGGATGCCTATGGAGATGAACAGGCAATGGATGGTACAAAACAGGGGACAAAAGGACATGATCCGGAGGTGCTTAAGGATTGGTAAACCGGCCGTGCATCATCGCCCTCATATTGCTTGTAACGGCACTTCTCATGCCGGGCAGTGTCCCTGCAGAGGAAATCCACTTTGATGCGTCCATAGACAGAAACAGCATGTCCCTGGGGCAGAGTGCTCAGCTCGCACTCAAATTTGAAGGGATAAAAAATATCCCTGCACCTGAGCTGCCGGCCATCGAGGGTCTCCAATTGCGGTACATAGGCCCTTCAACCATGATGTCAATCGTCAATGGCAGCATGTCCTCGTCCATAACCCATATTTACAGGCTCATTCCCCTTAAAACAGGCACGTTCAGAATAGACCCCCTGTCATTTGAACATAAGGGGAACGCCTTTATTTCAAATGAAGTGTCCATTGAGATCGTTGATTCTCCTGCGCGTCAGGGAGTCCCCTCTGAAAGTCCACGCAGGATGGACACCGCCATAAAAGACCGGTTGTTCCTTGAAATCGAAACGGGCAAGTCCAGAGCCTATATCAATGAAATTCTCCCCCTGTCAATAAAACTGTATGTGAGCGGCCTCAGCATCCGGGACATCCAGTATCCTGAAATTGATCTCGAAGGTTTCTCAGCGGGAGAGTTCGGAAAACCCCTGCAATACAAGGCAGCAAAGAATGGTATTTCCTATGATGTGGTTGAATTTAAAACGTCCCTGTTCGGAACAAAACCGGGAGAATTTGAACTCGGCCCTGCCAGACTCAAGGCAAATCTGCTGCTGAAACGACAGTCAGGGGGACGGTCCTCGCCCTTTAATGATTTCTTTGGAAGAGACCCCTTTGAAGATTTTTTCGGCAGCTATCGGGCAGAACCTGTTGATGTGACCTCTGATTACATAACTCTGACAGTCATGCCCCTGCCTCATGATACAAAACCGGACGGTTTCCAGGGCGCAATCGGGACATTTGATGTCACCATGGATGTGTCCCCAAAGGAGCTGAAAACCGGTGACCCCCTTACCCTGAAAATTATCATTACCGGCAGCGGCAATTTCAGCACTGTCACAATGCCGCAGCTTGAAGACACCGGCAATTTTAAGATCTATGAGCCGAAGGTGGTGCAGGAAGACAACAAAAAAACATTTGAACAGGTACTGATTCCACTGAACGAGTCGGTAAAGGAGGTCCCCGCAGTCTCATTCAGTTTCTTCAATTCTGAAACAGGCAGATATCAGACCCTGTCAAAAGGACCGGTCCCTGTTGCGGTTACGAAACCTGACAAAAAAGACGAGCTTACCATAGTGGACGCACAGCAGGCGTCAACAGTGCCGCCCGTGCAGGAGACGCTTGGCAGGGACATTATCTATATAAAAGAGTCACCGGGCACAGTACGCCGCAGGGGAAGTTATCTTTATAATAATGGATTCTTTCTTCTTCTCCATACCGTGCCGTTGTTCCTGACTGTAACGGCATTGCTCCTGAAAAGGAAGAAAGACAGACTCCGCACTGACATCGGATATGCACGCCGTCTCAAGGCACCCAAAAAAGCGGCAAAGGGGATCAGGGAGGCAGAACTCTTTTTACAAAAAAACAGGACAGAAGAATTTTATGATTCAGTTTTCAGGACCATCAGGGAATATATCGGCAACAGGTTTCACGTTGCCCCGGGAGGGATAACCGCTGACGTTGTGAACGATACATTAAAAAACAAAGGGATTGACAATGCCATACTCGATACGATACAGATTATTTTTAACGACTGTGACATGGCACGGTACGCACCTGCAGAATTCAACGCCGCCAGAATGCACCATACGTTAAAAGCATTAAAAGAATCCATTGACTCCCTTGAAAGGACAAATAAATGAACCTCAGGAAGACCTTTTGCATTCTGCTTGCCGGATACCTCATATCCAGTTTTATGCATTATGCACACTCCGCGCAGGACCGTGAGTCAGAAAAGGGCGCCCTTCTGCATCTCTTTTACAGGGGAAATGCGTTCTATGAAGAAGGCAGATACGATAAGGCCATAGAGGAGTATGAGAAACTGCTTGAGCAGGGATTTGAAAGCGGGAATCTCTATTTCAACCTTGCCAACAGTTATTACAAACAGGACAAACCCGGGAAGGCGGTCCTGAATTATGAGCGCGCAAAAAGACTGATACCGCGGGACGGTGACCTGAAGGCAAATGAAAAATTTGCCCTCTCCGGAATTACTGCTTCCTCTTCCGGCCAGTCCGGTCCGTTTCTGAGAAGGGTTTCAGGAAAAATCGATAATTTCACGATCAACGAGACGACAATATTTATTTCCCTCGTCTATACATGCGTTATGGTATTATTTCTCATCCTTATATTTATGCCGCAGTTCAGAAACTATTTATACTCCGGTATCATCATTGCCCTTATTGTCCTTGTGCTGTCTTCTTTGTCGCTGTACAGCAGGATATCCCTGCTTGATAAGGAAGCGGTAATAATTGCTGCCCGTGCTGAATCCAGATTTGAGCCCTTCGACGATGCAACCATCCATTTCACCCTGCATGAAGGCGCGAAAATAACTGTTATACAGGCAAAAAAAGAGTGGACAAAAATTAAACGTCCGGACGGTAAAATCGGATGGATCAGGACAGAAACGTCAGAACTTATATAAAAAATCTGCCTTTTATTATAATTTCCCTCTGCTGTTTGCTTTTTTATGCGATTTCCTTTACCCTAAGAGGAACAGCCATAATAACGCGTGGCAATGACCAAGGAGGATTTTATTCATGGTAACAATATCAGACACAGCAGCAGAAAAAACAAAGGAGATTCTCTCTGCTGAAGGCAAGGCCGAGTGGGGACTCAGATTTTACACGGCTGGCAGCAGTTGCTGCGGACCTTCCTATGGCATAGATGTCGTTGAAAACCCTGTTGACGGAGATAAAGTCATCGATAAAAATGGCACAAAATTTTTTATCGACAAAGAGGCTCATGAAAAGCTTGATGGCATGACAATTGACTTTATTGATGACGGAGAAAAACAGGGGTTCGTCGTGAACAATCCCAATCCGCCCTCATGCGGACCAAGCTGCGGTTCTTCCTGCGGATAAGACAGGCAATCAGAGACCATACCCAAAAGGGACAGCAAGGAACAGTTGCTGTCCC
>JBFKMY010000050.1:0-11052 GCA_041629615.1 Thermodesulfovibrionia bacterium
AATACAATTACCTTTACGGCCGATGACATTGAGGCGCGTCTCAGAAGGATCGGGTTCCGGTTAAAGGCAGGGTCTCCGAGCGGAGTGGATCCTGGCGTAAAAGTATATGAAAAAGGCCTTCAGTACTGGTGGCTCTCCTGGTGTTACCATGTCGGGATTATTCTTGCCATAAGCGGTTTTTTTATGACCTCGTTATTTGCTTTTGAAAAAAGTGTCCTCCTCTATCCGGGAAAACCTCAAACGATTTCATTGTACAGTGAGGACACGGGATGGCATGCATTTCTCAAATCAACAGGAAGGGAGAGCTCCCCTGCGCAGAAACACGATGAATATGAACTTACGCTTCAGGAATTTAGCACTGAGTTTTATCAGGGACTGAGACTCGATTATCCAGAGGAAAAAATGGAGAGGCTCGCCCTTGGTCTGGGGGTGAAAAAACTGGAGCCCTCGAAAAAGGGGTTTTCCTACAGGCCGAAAATGTGGCGCACCCGTCTTGACGTTAAAGGGCCTGACGGTGAAGTGCTCCATGCCGTGCTCTGGGTAAATAAACCATTCAGGACCGGAAGCCTCACCCTCTATCAGATGGGCTATGAGCAAAAAGTGAAGCTTTCCGTACGGCCGCTCAGCGCAGCGCGAACTTTCGGGTCTTCCTATGATGTGAGAGGGGAGATTATCAATACTGAAACAGGGGTGCCCTTTCAGGTAAAAAATGTCAGTGGTAAATTTGTGCTCGGAACACTTACGCTGGGTACGCTCTTTAAAAGAGACGGGACAACGGAGGAGATAACACCCGTAACGACCCTGTCTTACATTCCCGGAGACGGCCCTTCAGAAAGAGAAGATCTCGGCGAGCTTGGCCCCGGCGGGAGACTGCATGCAAAAGACTTGCTGTTTGAGTTAAGAGACTATACGGAAGGTTCCTACCTGAGCTACAGAAAAGATCCCGGCGTATGGCTGGTAGGAATTGCGTGCCTTTTTGTGTTTATGGGGCTATTTGTGAGGAGCCTCGGTGCGTGGTACAGGATTCAATATGCTGTGGAAAATAAAAACGTTTACATTCTCATCAGTACCAGAGGCATTCTGGCAGACAAAGACCGGATCATAAGAAAGCTGCGCAGATAAAGCATACTATTTTCCTGACAATGAGGGCCCTCACAGGTTGTCAGGCTTTTTTTTGCCACCTTCATTGACCAGACTGAGAATGTCATGGTAATTGTTTTTGTCTGGTGAAATTTCATGAAAAAAACGGCGCAGGAGTGTATGCACGGGGTGGCCGGTTTTTTGTGCAAGGTCTTTCTTCAAAGTATTCGTTAACTCCCTGTATTCAGGCAATGCTGACAGAATCTGACCGGCTTCTTCAAAGTCCTGAACCTCCCTGAGGAGTTTTTTTATCTCTTCAAGGAGAGCCTGCACTGCGGTCCCATCCTGCGTCCTGTTGTCTGATGCTAATTGCTGCGTCAGTATATTCAGGTTATTCTTTACGTCAAGATAATTATCTGATGCCGGGACCGCTTCATCCCTGAGAATAATACTGCTTTTCTCATGAATTTCCCTGTATTTCAATGCAAATTCTTCTTTAACCCGTTCAATTCCCTTGCTCTGCAGGTAGATGAGTGTATTTGCCTTTAAAATAATGTCCGGCATGCTACGATGGAGCCTTTCCACTGAGGAAATGAAATCTTCCGGAGCAGTCGTGTTCTTCCAGGTCCGTATTGAAGAAGAGTCCTTTAATCTCTCTGCAAGGGGCACAACATAATACACGTACAATTCAGGTTTGCCCATTTCACTCGATTGCTGCGCCAGTTCCATAATTGCCTCCGCATCATAGGGGAATATTTCAACGTACTGCAGTAATCGGGCAAAGGCACGGTAATAATCGGTCATTCCCGGACTGTATGGTGCGAGCATATGTGAGAGATGAGCATGTTTTGCGGCTGCCTCAGCAGCACCGTAATAGGCATTGTCCGGGATCACATCCTTGTATTCATTGACCACATTTCCTTCAAAGTATTGGAGACACAACTGGAGTTCTTCCTGAGACCGGTTAACGTTTCCGGAGTAGGTGGCAATATCGTTCCATACTATGCCTTTCTCATGGTAATATGCGCTCCACAGGGAGAGTTCTGTGATTGAATTCCAGAGGCTGTTCATGGCCGTTACATAATCTTTGCGCTCGGAGAAACCGTGCTTTTTCCAGTCAGAGCGGCGCACCTGCTGCGTTGTAAGCTCCTCAAATAAGTGGATTGCCTCTTTAATGGTCATAGCGCCTGCATGTTCTGTAAGCATTGCAAAATAGCTGCCCTCTATTAATGTCTGCCGCTCAGGTAATCGTGAATAGGTAAAACTCAGCAGGTTTAGGTAATCACTTATGGCAGCCGCCTTGCCCTGTTTTGTATTTGCCCATTTATAGGCCAGGCTATAATAAAAGCGTGACTTCTTGAATGCATCTTCGGCAGATTCAGAGGGGCCTTCTTCGTTTAATCTCCTCTGCGCATCAAAACGATGCTCTTCCGCCTCTAAAAATATGACGGTGAAATTAAGATGGTTTACATCGGATTTCGGTCCGGACATCCGGTTTACTACTGCATTGACCCTGTCTGCATATCCCCCCTTGATGGAGAGCCTGTCCTTAAGGCCCCTGATAATGACTGCCAGTGATCCTGTGTCTGAGAATTTGTGTTGAATGATTGCTTTGCTTAAAATGAGATCAGCAAGATTTTCATACAGATAGGGCAGACCGAAGGAAAAATCCCGCATTGAAACAGGAATGACCGGTATATTCAAAAGGGCATTCACTTCTTCACGGGGCAGAATAATATCAAGCCAGATCCTGAAGAGGCTGCGCACAAACTGTTCCGATGCATTTTCAACGCCTGACTCTTTATTTGCGATGGCTTCATGGGCCCGGATAAAAAAATACCAGAAGGCCAGTTCGGGTTTTTCCATCTTCCCTTTTAAAAAATCCAAGCTGCGAAGGGCCGCATTGATACGGTCCCTTTCCTGAGACGTCAGATAGAGAAGAAACTCTGCAACGGCTAAACGCTTATATGCATCTTCAGGGTACGTTAATCTCCCGCTGTCCGGACGGAGGGCGTCTCCCTTTTCCGGGGTGCCCTGTATTTTTTTATGCCAGGTATCGGCAAACAGGGTGAGAGGTTGACCAAATTCATTTCCCCTGTCGTTCATCCATGCCTGCAATTCATCCCTGTCCCAATAGGTGAGTTCATATGCATGGTCTAAATATATGTCCCATTTTGACTGGTCTGTTCCGGCCTGGGCCATGAGAGGACCTGTGAGTAAAAGAAACAGAATTAATCGTACATGGTTCATTTCAGATCATTCCTTTATTGAATGTAAACACTTCAGGGCATTCCTGAGTTCTTCACAACGATTTGATAGTTCCCGTCCTGCTGCAGGGGATATCATCATATCAAAGGACGTATATCTGCCGGCCCCGAGAAATACATATGTGCCGGTCGCAGGACTGTAACATCCCCTGCTGCTGCCAAGGATTTTCAGGAGCTCATTCTTGAGCGTTCTTTCATCAAGGGCATGTGAACATGCACGCAAGTCATTCAGCGGCACGCCCTGAATTGAAAATGCTGATGCTGATAGTTGATCATTATGGGAGGGAACGTTACTTTCATGTACATCCCTGCCACTGAAGCCCTGTTCATCCTGCCTTCCCTGATCGGATGTGTCTTTTCCGGTTTCACCTGATATATCCGGTTTTGTTATCATTGCTGAACTTTCCTCGCGCGCTGCAGATGCAAATGTCTCTTTCCGTTGAATGGTCCTGTCAGAGGCATTGATAAAACCGGATTTTCCGGTCATAACTGCTTTTTCTTCCTCGGCCGGTTTCTTTTCCCTGGCAATCATGCCCTCCTGATGCCGGGTGATTTCCTGTGAGGCAAATGCCGGTCCCCTGGATATTCTTTCTATCGGTCCCCTGTCTGTGAGAACAGGTTTATTTTTTGCCGGAATCATAATCTGCTCTTCCCGGAGGGCTTTTGTTTCCGCAAATGCTTGACTTCTGTATTTTCCTTCCAATGATGCTTTGTCGCGGAGATTGCCGCCTTTCTGCTTCTGGAATTCACGCCTGATTTCATGTCCTGTCCCTGACGGCAGACTCTCCTTCACGGTGTGCCGTGATAATGGGGGTGGTGGTGTAGTGCGGCTTACTGCGGCCGTATTTTGAGGCTTTTCTTCCGGCACAGCTTCAGCTAAAGGGAGTTTTTTCTCCTTTTTGATTTTTATGTCAGGGGCCGCTTTTACTTTTTCCTCTGCAATGCCGGGCGGCATTTTCGATATATTCTTTGCCGGCGCGTTCACTGTTTCACCCGGTGACACAAGGTTGACAAAATAACTCGCTTCGTCCCTCTCTTTTGTCCTGGTCGGGACAGCTGCAAGAGAGAGAAACAGTATGTGCAGGACAATAGAGGCAATAATGATTTTATGAAAATCCGGTTCATTCTCTATATTCAGATGCTGTTTCATGCTCTGGATCAGTCATTGTAATGGTTCATTCTCATATGCATCAGTGTGCTATTTTCTCCAGTATGTTTTCATTGCACAAATGATTAAACTCGGTTAAAACCATATGGGGTGTCTCGCTGCTGAGACTGTCAACGATGAAACCCACATTTACATTACTGCTCTGCGAAAACAGGACTTCGAGATTACGGATCGTTTTGCATGCCATGACTATGTCGTTCAATTCGTACAATAACAGGGACTTCAAATACTGCAATTCAAATAATAATTTTTTTACTTCAGGGCTGTCGCTGCTCACTTCTTTTCGCAGCAGTGCATCGATCCCTTCACCCATATACTCACGCGCAAATCCCTCCAGCAGATCAAGATCTTCCATCTTTTTATGCGTTCTCAGATAGTGCGCAATGACATAAAAGGTCTCCAGATCTTTTTTCGCCGTACTGAGAACGGAAATATTTCTCTTGTCCAGTTTTGCCGTCGCCGGAGCAGGGGTGGTGTACACTTTTTTCAATGACGCGAATTCATCTCCGTATGATAACGGAATATTGGTTTCAGGCACTGTCTCAATATCACGATGCACAGGTTTCCTTTCTTCAAGGCCGTTATCCAGGAGATACGTCTGGAACTGTTCGTGTGTACAGTTCATCAGCGTAAGGGCCAGACAGAGAAATAACAATTGTTTCTTCATTTATTTCAACGCGTTTATAATTACTTGACCATGTTTTATATACATATGTATTCGGATTAAAGCGCCTGCTCCTTTAAGAGGAGTCAAACACCGGGTCCTGCAGGAGGAAAAGAGGGATTTTATTTGAATGTGCAGTACGTTATGATAAGCTCATTCGCTTGATTCATGAAACAGTTTTTAATCCGCTTCATCGAGTTTTACCAGGGTGCCGCGTTTTGAGCCGTACCGGAAAACGGTTATTCCTTTACATCCCTTTTCGTATGCACGCATGAACGCCTTTCCAACATCTTCCGGTGTTGCCCTGTGCCTGAGATTAATGGTCTTGGATACAGCATTGTCCGTAAATTCCTGAAAAACGGCCTGCATTTCTATGTGGGCTTCAGGGGAAATATCATGGGCGGTAACAAAAAGTCTCTTTATATCTCGGGGCACCTGATCGATGCCCCTCAGGTTCCCCCGGCTGCGGATTTGCTTAATGAGTTCGGTGCTGTAAAAGCCTCTTTTTCTGGCTATCTCGACAAATGAGGGGTGGATTTCATCCAGTTCAGTTTCCATAACGCGTCTTGTATAGGCAACGGCAAAAAGCGGCTCGATACCGCTTGAACATCCTGCGATTATCGAGAGGGTCCCTGTTGGAGCAATTGTTGTAGTGGTTGCGTTTCTCAGGCCGCCCTTTGACACAATTTCGGGCGTGTCGAAGACAGAGCCCCTGAAATTGGGAAATACACCCCTCGCCCTTGCAAGTTCAGATGAGGCTTTCCGCGCCTCCGTTCTTATAAAACGCATGACCTCTCCTGCGAGGGTAAAGGCTTCCGGAGAATCATATCTGATCCCCAGTTTTATAAGCATGTCTGCCAGTCCCATTACGCCAAGGCCTATTTTTCTGTTTCCCCTGTGCATTTTTTCTATTTCAGCAACGGGATATTTATTTACGTCGATGGCATTATCGAGGAAACGGACGCCGAGCCGGACGAGTTCGGCCAGAAGCCCCCAGTCAATTTCATAGGCGCATGTCTTCTTGCCGGTAGGGGCACGGCGCGCCGTGCCCCTACAGACTAACCGGGACAGATTGATCGAACCAAGGATGCAAGCCTCAAAGGGAAGGAGCGGCTGTTCACCGCAGGGGTTGGTGCTTTCGATATCTCCAATGTGAGGGGTGGGATTGTCCCTGTTTATCCGGTCTATAAAGACAAGACCGGGATCTCCCGTTTCCCAGGCGCTTTCCACAATTTCTTCGAATACGTCCTTTGCTTTGCGTTTCCCTTCTATTTTTCCAGTTCTCGGATTTAAGAGATGATAGGAAGTATTTTTTTTCAGCGCCTTCATGAAGGCATCTGATACGGCGATGGAGATGTTAAAATTCAGGAGTTCTTCTGCGTGACGCTTTATTTTGATGAATTCCAGTATGTCAGGATGATCAATTCTCAGAATGCCCATATTGGCGCCCCTTCTGGCACCACCCTGTTTAATGACCTCTGTTGCCGTGTTGTATATCCTCATGAACGACACAGGTCCGCTCGCTATGCCGCCCGTTGATTTTACAATATCAGAGCGCGGTCTCAGTTTTGAAAAAGAGAATCCCGTTCCCCCGCCGCTCTGAAGAATAAGGGCGGCATTTTTCAGGGAATCGAAAATGCTGCTCATGGAATCGTCTACAGGAAGAACAAAGCAGGCGGCAAGCTGCCCCAGATCCTTGCCGGCGTTTATTAAAGCAGGCGTATTGGGGAGAAACAGGAGACTGCTCATTGCATCATAAAATCGTGCCTCCCATTTCTTCCCATCTCCGCCATAGCGTTGTTCCGCTGATGCAGCAGTATGGGCAACACGATGAAACAATGCATCCGGTGTTTCTGTAATATGCCCCTGTTCATCGCGGAGAAGGTACCGTTTTCTTAATACCGCGAGGGCGTTTTTGGTAAGCTTCATATATGAATTATATCAGAAAGACGACTGAGTGAAAGACAAGAGAAGTTCATTGATCACAGATTGTGCAAGAGCGTGTATTTCAGAAAAAACACAAAGAAACAATATAAAAAGATTGCTGACTCACCGTTTTTTTGGTGACCATTCACGCACGTTTGAAATCAGTTTCTTTTCAGTCTGCCTGTAGGAAAATAAATTTATTAACGAAGTAAAATCCATACAGTATTTAATTTTAAAAAATATCAATTACAGCAAATTGATGTATATCATTAATAAATACAAATAGTTAGTAGATATTTATTTTGCGAGCATGAATTTTGCATAAGTAGGGAAATTCATGCTAAAGGATGCAAGACATAAAAAACTGCATATTGGACTCATACTCCAATTGATTATCGTATTATATGCTGCCTCTCTCTCTGCAGGGCAGCTTACCCTTTCCTGGACATCTCCTGTTGTAAATGCTGATGGCACATATCTTACTGATTTGGCGGGTTTTAAAATCTATTATGGTACAGAATCAGGTAATTATCCAAATACCATAGATGTCGGCAATGTAACAATGCACCTGATAAATGATTTACCTGATGGAATCCCCCATTTTTTTACGGTTGCTGCATATGATACATCAGGAAATGAAAGCGGATATTCCAATGAGGAATACAGGATTACCCCTACCTCGCCTGCTCCATCAGAAGTGTCATGTGACATTCCGGCAGAATGCGGGCTTGTGGAGGTGCAGGTGGAGAGCGGTCAGGATGATGCAGAGGAGAGTGCATCAGGGAGTATCAGCTTGACCAGTTCTGATCTTGAGCTTGTTGATGAAAGAACAAATCAGACGGTTGGAATGCGTTTTACCAGAGTTGAGATACCACAGGGAGCAACGATAATCAACGCATACATCCAGTTCCAGGTTGATGAGATCAGCACAGGGGCGTCTTCATTGTTAATACAGGGTGAGGCTACGGAAGATGCCGGGACATTTACAAGTAGACACAGAGATATTTCAGGAAGGCCGCCGACTACAGCATCAGAGGTATGGACACCGCCGGACTGGACGAGAGAGGGTGAAGCAGGGCCGGATCAGCAGACACCTGACATATCTTCAGTAATACAGGAGATCGTGGACCAGCAGGGATGGAGAAGCGGCAATTCACTGGTGGTCATGATAACAGGGACAGGCAGGCGGACAGCCGAATCATATAACGGAATACCGTCGGGTGCGCCAACGCTGTATGTGGAGTTCAGCGCGGGAGAGACAATATGTGATGACGGGACAGACAATGATAATGATGGGTTAACCGACTGTGAAGATCCTGATTGTGAGGGAATGACATGTAATGATGGCCAGTATTGCAATGAAGGGGAAACCTGCCAGAGTGGAGTATGCACAGGCGGAAGCCCTCTGGATTGTGATGACGGGGTCGGCTGTACCGATGACTCCTGTGATGAAGCAAATGATTCGTGTGAGAATGTGTCGAACGATGCCAATTGTCCGGATGATGGGCTGTATTGTAATGGAGATGAATACTGTGATTCTATCAATGACTGTTCTTCAACCGGGACGCCCTGTCTACCGGGAGAGATATGTGATGAAAGCATAGCTCAATGTGAAGAGTCTGACTGCCAGTCTGATGTTGACTGTGATGATGGAGTTTTTTGTAACGGGCAGGAGACCTGCAATCTGAGTACTGGTCAGTGCGATGCAGGTATACCGATTAACTGTGATGACGGAAACAGCTGCACAGACGATTATTGTAATGAAGTAACCGACTCATGTGACAATGTTGCAGTATGCGGGATTGTGGAGGTGCAGGTGGAGAGCGGTCAGGATGATGCAGAGGAGGGCGCATCAGGGGGTGTGGGCTTGACCAGTTCTGATCTTGAACTCGTGTATAACAACACAAATCAGACGGTTGGTATGCGGTTTACCAGAGTTGACATACCGCAGGGAGCAACGATAATCGACGCATACATCCAGTTCCAGGTTGATGACGTCAGCACAGGGGCGTCTTCATTGTTAATACAGGGTGAGGCTGCGGAAGATGCCGGAACATTTACAAGTAGACACAGAGATATTTCAGGAAGGCCGCCGACGATAGCTTCAGAGGTATGGACACCGCCTGACTGGACGAGAGCGGGTGAAGCAGGGCCGGATCAGCAGACACCTGACATATCTTCAGTAATACAGGAGATCGTGGACCAGCAGGGATGGAGAAGCGGCAATTCACTGGCGATCATGATAACAGGGACAGGAACGCGATCAGCCGAGTCATATAACGGATTACCATCCGGGGCGCCAACACTGTATGTGGAGTTCACTACAGGACAATAACATACGCTGAACACAAAAAAGGGGTAAGTTCGTCTTCGCTTACCCACTTTTCTTACCGGCCAGATTAAGTATCGAGTTCCCTGCCCCCGGCAACACACAGAGCGTGAATAATAATAAACTTGTTAATTCCTCGTTACATCATGTATATTTTTTGTAAGTATACTGAAACTGTCTAATAATATTTTACGTTGCCATGTTCAGTGTGACTGCAAGCGAGAGGAGGCAATTAAATGCGCAAACATATAATCAATAAGGCCACTCCGGATGTCGGGCCCTCCGATCAGGACTGGCTGGACCTGGAAAACCTGGCGCAGGCAGAGCTCACGTCCGAAGATGCATCACACCCGATCGAGTCGGCATTGAAACCGGATGATGGCGCAGGCTGGCGGGCGTCAGGACCCGGTCAGCAGACGGTCCGCCTGCTGTTTGACAATCCGCTGCGGGTCCGTCGTGTTCGTTTAGTGTTTCACGAAAATGAGCAGGAGCGCACGCATGAGTTTGTGCTGCGGTGGTCCTCGGACGGTGGTCAGTCCTACCGTGAGATTGTACGCCAGCAGTATAACTTCAGCCTTCCGGATAATACCCGCGAAACAGAAGAGTATGCTGTCGACCTTGCCGGATTGACGGCGCTGGAACTAAGCATTGTTCCGGATATAAGCGGGGGCAGTGCCCGCGCATCGATTGCACAATTACGCCTTGCATAATCACTCTTGCTGCTCTCATTAGCAGGCTGCTCGAATATTATCATCGGTTTGCACGTGTACGCTGCATAATCATCGTCATGTTCATATGAATGGATTTATGTGAGAAAAGAATCAGCATGAATTTGACGTGCCTGTTGCCCGTCCTGTTGATCGGGAATATAAAAAAACAGTCTTTATCATATAAACGTGTTACACTATATATTAATTGTCGGTTGCCTCACACGGGAAATGCAGGACCGGGACTGGCAAAGAAAAGCGGCAAAAAGGAGGACACACCATAGCTAATAAGAGACGGGTAATGCCCAGGAGGGTCGTCGATCGGACCCGCATAAACAACCAGATACGGCTGATAAAGGCGAAAGAGATCCGTGTTGTTGCCGATGAAGGGCAGGTCGGTATAATGGATATTGAGTCGGCATTGAAGATTGCCAGAGAACGGGATCTGGATCTCGTGGAGATCAGCCCCCAGGCTGAACCGCCGGTCTGTAAGATCATGGACTACCGGAAGTTCAAATTCGAGCAGGGCAAGAAAGCCCGAAAGGCCAAAAAGCAACAGGCGACTATCACACTTAAGGAAATAAGGATGCGCCCTTCGATAGATACCCACGATTATGAGTTCAAAAAGCTTAATGCGCGGAAGTTCATCGATCACGGCAATAAGGTGAAAGTGACCATGCGGTTCAGAGGACGGGAATTTAGCCATAAGGAACTGGGGGCGGGTGTTCTCAACAAATTGGCTTTGGAACTGGCGGACATTGCTAAAATAGAATCCCGGCCGAAGATGGAGGGCCGCCAGATGGTAATGATTCTCATGGCGTCATAACCTTCCTTTTAAATCATACTTCCGAATAAAAGATTTCCACATTAAGAACTTGGACCACAAGGTTGGTCCCTCATTAAGTACTGTA
>JBFKMY010000051.1:0-11048 GCA_041629615.1 Thermodesulfovibrionia bacterium
ACCCCCCTTCCCCAGAGCAGCACAGTGACCGTTATAAAAACAAAGGAAAGAAATATATATGGTTCAAGCAAAAAAAGACCTATCGGAAACTGCAGTTCCCTTAACGCACTGAGCGGAATGATCAGGTTTGTTGTCGTTGGCTGTGCCTTGAGCACGAGACCGACATACAGAAACGATATGCCCGGTATTATGTAAGTAATCATATTCATCAGTGTCTTTTTCTTTGCAAGGCTGTCTTTCAGTAACATGACTATTACAATCGATACGAGGAACATGGCGAAGATAACGATATGCGAGATCTTCTGTTCCCAGACCTGTATCCACAGCGGCGTATCCAGCATACTCCATATCCTGTTATAATAATTACCTGTCCTTTATTCCAGAAGCATCTCGGGAATCCGGTATTCGGCGCTGTATGACCTGAACTTTTTTTCAGCGCCTACCCTGTAACGAAGCATAATATTGAACTTGAACGGATTTACAGGATCAAAATCATCGCTCCTTACAATAAATATTCCCCCTTCTTCTATGTCAGGGGAACCTTGCGGTGATATACTGGTAAGGATTCTGTAATCCGTGTCCCTGAAGACATTCACCCTTGCTTCCTGCTCAATATTGAACCGGTCAAAGATTCCGCCCCTGGCAAACCCGGACCCTTTAAAGGAACCACTCCCTCTTGATACCACAAAGAGGGCAGTCTCTCCCTTTTTCAGGCCCTTCATCGTCTCTGTATAAACAGTCTCACCGAGGACATTTTTCCCTGTTGAAGGGGGATTGATAACGCCAAAATAGAGATCAAGATAGATATCATCCTGTTGAAGACCCAGGTCTCCGGACATGATCCTTATGTTCTTTACCGCGCCTGAACTCAAAAGTTCCTTCCAGTTCATGGGAGCAAAGGCGCCGCTTATCGTACGCCCTGCGTCACGGGAAAACGTAACCATGCCCGTCTGCTCGGCTACCTTCCTTGCGCTTCCGAAGATAATGGCATTCTGGACAATAGCGGTGACCGTGGCCCCTGTTATGGCATCCATGGAAATCTCCTTTCCCACACTCATCTCTTTCTGTATATTATTCCCCGGATACTGTTTCAGGAACTCCTGGTAGTTGTTTTCTTTAAGCCCGATCAGGACTATCGGCTCGGAATGGAATATGAGCTGAACACCCGTGATTATTCCATTTGCATCCATTCCTATAAGCGTCTCCATATGCTTGCCCGAGTAGCCTACAAGTTTTTTTGTCCACCTGTCCGATAAAAACACATATCCCCTGAGCTTACCGTCACGGTAACCCGCCCAGTAGTTTTCTTTGTCAACAAAATCATCCGCATCCAGTACATCATCCAGCTCGTATTTATATTTGTGCTCAAAGAATGAGTACTGGCCGTGGCCTGCACGGGAAAAGCAAAGAATGGAAATAAATAGTATGAACAGTACTCCTCTTTTCATTAGTTCCTCTTTCATAACTGCTGGCAAATCATGCTGGGTCAATTCATGAATTGCCCCAGCATTTAATCATCCGGAGGGCCTGTGCACTACGCCCCGCAAATCTTTTTTAGACTTCCACAATCATCCGCATCCTCATCTCAAGGTGCAGCGCATGGCAGAAGTTAGTACAGTAAATCCAGAACACCCCCGCTTTGTCCGCCGTAAATGTGACGGACTTGGTCTGGTACGGTCCTATAACAAAGTTAATGTTGTAGTTTGAAATAGCCACTCCGTTTGAGAGGTCAACTATCTCATCATGGTTTGTGACGATAAGGGTGACCCTGTCCCCCTTTTTCACCCTTATCTCCTGTAAACCGAACAGCGGGGCGTTTGCCGTCATCCTTATGGTAACATCAGTCCCCTTTTTCTCCACGCCGCTCTTGGTAACCGCCAGGGGATGCTCAAACATATCAGCGCGGTGCTTCACCCTGGGCTCAATTATGTCTCTCCTTACCATAATGCAGTCATGGGGCTCAATGTATGTAGGAGAATCATGGACGTGCCTGAGTTTTTCACCGGTGATATCACTCAGCTGATCGTTCTCAGGTTTTAGCGGGCCGACATTGATATACCGGTCCTTTGATATCTTGTTCAGGGAAACGAGCCACTTGCCGTCCGCCTCCTTTGTTTCAGCCATTGTCGCCATGATATGTCCGACCTGATAGTGGATATCAAGGACGTCAACGATATGCGGATTTTTCTTCTTGGCCTCCTCGCCCTGCTTCTCAGCCTCAATTGCCTTTGCTATGTTCCATTTGACATTGGTACTGTCAATGAAGACCGATGTAATGGCATTCCCTCTGCCGTCAAAGGTCGTGTGGAGCGGCCCCAGTCCTATGTACGGCTGGGCTACGACGCAGTCTTCAGGTTTAATTTTCCCTGAGAACGCGTCATCCAGCCTTGACAGCTCTACAACTGTCACTGTTGGAGAGACCTTTCCGCAGCAGACAGCATACCTGCCGTCAGGAGATATGTTAACGCCGTGCGGGTTCTTGGGTACGGGGATCCTCAGTGTCAGATCGGAATGTCCCTTTCTCCCATCGAGAATTTTTACGCCATTTAGGGTTTTATATGTCCCGGCTGCCAGTGCCTTCCTTATTCTGTCCCAGCTAAAGACAATAAGGAAGTCATGGTCTGCGGCAAGCATCTCGGAGATCGTGACACCCTTTTCCGAGTTGTAGGAGGTGCACATGGAATACTTGCCCTTGTAGTCTGTTGCAGCAAGGTCGCAGTTTTCATCAACCATTACCTGGCATACAACAGCCATCCTCTCGGCATCAATGATCGTGTGCATCCCGAAGTATTCCTGCGGGTTGTCGAAGTTCTGCGCGTTTGATTCATCGTTCGGAACCGGGGTCTGGAACTCGCTGTTGATGACGACCCACTCTGTCTTTGGATAGCGCTGGGGAAAGAGCCCGTGGGCGCCCTGAATATTCGGAACATCAACGATGGCATCCGTCTCCATATAATCAATCCTTATCCTCGCCACCCTGTTGTTCAGCTTATCATTGACAAAGAGCCATTTCCCGTCATAGGTGCCGTCCACGTAGGACCCGTGGACATGGTGGGTATCACCGGCGTGTTTACCCCTTAAAAGCTTTTTGCTTTCATTCGTGATGCCCCAGCCGGAGCCAACGTCCATGTTATAGACGGGAATCCTGTGTATCTCCCGCATGGAGGGGACCCCTATTATCCTGACTTCCCCTGAGTGGCCTCCGCTCCAGAACCCGTAGTAATCATCAAGCTGCCCGGGAGCGATATCATAGCTCAGCTTGCCGTTACCGCCTTTTTCCGTTCTGGCAGATAATATATCCTTCGGCATCATTACCCCTGCACCGGTAGCCAGACCTGCTGCGCCTGCAAATTTCAAAAAAGTTCTTCTATTTAATTTATTGGATTTCTTGTCCGACATTGCCTGCCCTCCTTTCCTGGGTTTTCAGTTACTTGACCTGTCCCATCAATTTAAGTGTGTAAGAAACAAGATGCCACCTGTCTTCTTCCTTGAGTGAATCCTCGTAGGAGGGCATCCCGGTTCCGTCCAGTCCTGTCGTGAATGTAATGTATACGTTTTCAGGCGAGAACCCCCGTTTCAGTGTTCCTGACGTAAAATTAAAAGGCAGGATTTTGTCCCCCCAGTCATCCTTGAGTTCCCCTGCTTTAGGCCCGTCTCCTTTGCCTTCGTACCCATGACACTCAAAACACTTCATGTCTTTATAGACCTTTTCCCCCTTGTTGACCGATTCAGCGCTGCCAACCCACTCAGGTTTTTCCGCTGCTATAATGTCACAGGGATCTTCCTCCTCCCATCTCGGTGAAAGCGTTTTGATGTACTCTGTGACCGCTTTCCTTTCATTAAGGGAGACGTCTTCATGGGAAGGCATGCCCGACCGCGGGATGCCCTCTGTTATGATCCTGAGCATATCTTCGTCATCAGGCAGGCATCCTGTAGGGGTAGAACGGAATTTGTAGACCCCTACAGTAAAGTCCCTCGGATACACCCCCCATGTAAGCCCGCTTTTTTCGACCCTGTGAATGATCCCGACCAGTCCTTTGCCGTCACCCTTGTCTCCATGACAAATCACGCAATACTTCTGATAGACACTTTTTCCGAGTTCAATATCACCGGCATATACATTCCTGACATTAAACGCATTAATGATGAATGTCCCTGCCAGAATAATAAACCCGAAAACCAGTACAACTCCTCTGCTCTTCATAATGGCTTCCCCCATTTTCTCCTCCTTTCTTTTTTGCAGGAGTAATTGAGCATAATAAATGCTCCTCATTATCAGCTTGCAAAATTTATTTCCTATCAAGCTTCCCCATCAACTTTAATGTGTATGAAACAAGGTGCCATCTGTCTTCCTCGTTCAGTGAATCTTCATAAGAAGGCATTCCCGTGCCGTCAAGACCGCTCGTAAATGTTATATATACATTTTCAGGAGAAGATCCTCTTTTGAGATCACCGGTCGCAAAATTAAACGGAAGGATCTGCTTTCCCCAGTCGTCCTTCAGATCATTTGACTTGGGTCCGTCGCCCTTTCCTTCATAGCCGTGACATTCCCCGCATTTCATTTCTTTAAATATTATCTTGCCTTTATCGACAGACGTTGCACTGCCTACCCATTCAGGCTTGCTTACCGGGATGGGTTCGCAGGGATCTTCCTCCTCCCACCGGTATGAGAAGGTCTTTATGTATTCTCTGACAGATTCTCTTTCCTGAGCGGGAATAGTATCATGTGCCGGCATGAATGACCTGGGAACCCCATTATTTATCAGGTTCATGATATCTTCATCATCAGGGAGACATCCTGTTGGCGTTGTACGAAACCTGAATACAGCCATAGTAAGGTCTCTGGGGGCGATTTCAAGAAGTCGGCCGTTCTGTTCCACCCTGCGTATAACACCGACAGGTCCGTTGCCGTCACCCTCTGACCCATGGCATAGCAGACAGCGCACTTCATAAACTTTTTTTCCTTCTTCAATCAGGGCCTCATATTCATCGTCACTTTCCTGAGCTTTTAATGGAGACGTAAAGGGAAGCAATAAGAAGCACGCTGTCAATAAAAGGGGTGTACATTTAGCTATGGACTTTATCATATTTCCTTCTCCTGTTTATTTCTTTTGTGAAAGGGTCTTGACATAGGTAACCACGTCAGCAATATCCTGTCGGGTAAACTTTAAATCCTTCATGCCAAAAGGCACCATGGGTGTGCCTTCTCTTCCATCGCGTATGGTAATTGCAAGAAACTCGGGATCAGCTTCCTGCACCACAGGATTTCTCAGGTTAATCCCCAGGAGCCCTTCCCCCCCTTTTCCATCCGAACCATGGCAGAATTCACAGCGGACTTTATATAATTCTTCACCACGCATTGCATCAGCCTTATATCCTGAGAATCCAAAGGCCTCCGGATCCTCTTCAGGCCTGTTCCTCGTTATATACGTAATGATCTTATTAATCTCGGTGTCATTCAGTCCTGCTGCATTGACCTTCCATGCGGTCATCTGTGTTCCTTTCCGTCCTTCTTTTATTATTGTTCTCAGATGTTCGTCATTAATCGATTTTGTAAAAGCGGGATTCATGATAGCAGGGATTGTACGTCTGAATATCTCGTCATACAGACTTAGCTGGCCGTCAGAATGGCAGGCAACACAAAACATTTTGTACAGTGACTCGCCGTCAGTCTTCGGTTGAATAATATTCTTGATGAGCGTGTAATTCCGTGGCATTTCTTCAGTCACGAAGGTCATCATGTATGTGGTCAGCAGTTCGGCCTCCCCATCGGTGAGAAACACCCTCATTTCACTCTCAGGTACTATTTTCCTCGGGTCATTAAAGTGCTGTTTTATCCAGTTGTACATATTATGATCACCCACGACGTTCTTCATGGAGAAATAGGCAAAGGGCCTGGACCCTATCCCTGCGATGTCTTTCCCGAGGTCTCCCCCCTTCCCATCAACTTTATGACACCCCTGGCATCCTTTTTCACGGAACAGCTGCTCGCCTCTTGCTACTTTTTCTCCTCCTTCCTTTCTTAACATTTCATAATCATGACACTGGGCGCAGGACCCCTGTATGTACTGTGCCGGCATGATGGGAAAATCCCAGTGCATATGCTCTTCTCCGTGTGCCTCTTTCATGTTCATTGCCCGGCCCTGACCCCTGTGGCACACAGTACACCCGAATTTTGCAACAGGGTGATTTTCCAGATAGTCTCCGCTGTGCTTCCGGTGAGGCTGCTCCGCATCTGCCATAAGGGGATTTTCAAAGCCCCGGTGGCAGCTTGTACACCGGTCCGATCTTTCCAGGCTTTTCATATAGATCTGCTGCATGCCGATCTCTATCTTCTCCGCCCTCTCTCTTGTGGATTCATCCTTTGCATTTTTAACAAGAAAATCCTTATATTCGGTCTGGTACTTTTTCCATTCAGGATTAAGCTCCCTGTTGAAGGCGATTCCGATAAATGTCAGGAGCACAAGCGATGAAATCAATAATAGAGACAAATAAAGTCTGCTTTGCATATTCTCTGACCCCTTCTTCCTTAATTTGATCTATAAATGCGTTAGATACAAAATGTAACGGACTCTCTTTCTGTTTATATGTAATTTAATGTACGGGCCACTGGCTTGCCGACCAGTAGAACTCCCAGTTCGGCCCTCTCAATACAGTACCCGTATAGGTTAATATTACGTAACTCACCAGGAACATCGTAAAGAGGGAAATAGCCCCCATTCTTGTTGAGCCTGTCCTCTTTATTACAAACAGAGAGTATGCCACTACAAATCCGAGCAGGAGATTTCCCGGGTTTATGGCAATTATCCACAGCTGGTGAATATTCGGCCACCAGTTTCTGAACCAGCCGAAATTGATGACAAATGCAAGCGATCCGATGACCGCCACGGCCCCAACAATGAAGGACTCCAGAGCAACCATCTTTCCCTGCCTGTTTGAAAACCATATGCCGAAATGCTCCGGTTCCCTGTCAAGATAGGGGATCAGTAAAAGTCCGGCCACTGCCAGCCCGGGCAGACCCTGTCCGCCCATGAAAGCTGAATAGGAAACGAGTTCCTGAAGCCCGAGGAAATACCAGGGGGCCTTTGCCGGATTTTCAGGGATAGCGGCATTCGCAAATTCCTTAAGGGGCGCATCGATAAAATACGAATAGGCTATTACACATGAGAGTGTGAGAATAAACACGGCGATTTCCGCAATAAACAGATTCGGCCAGCTTGTTACCGTGTTTTCTACATCATTATCAACAGCAGGGGTCCTGCCTCTGGCAAGCTCCATCAGACCGTAGGTCTTGTGCGTGGGGAATATTCCTCCGGTTTTTTGCGGCGGAGATATGGCCGCCATACCGGGTTCTTTGCCCCCCGTCGTATCCGGTTTTGAAAGACCGCCGTCTTTTCTTATCCTCCAGAAGTGCACACCCAGCGCAGTACATATGCCCAGAGGCAAAAGAATTATATGCAGGAGGTAGACCCTTGTCAGGGAGTCCTGACCGGGTTCTGTGCCGCCGAGCAGGATCTCCTTTGTCGCTCCTCCGATATCAAAATATTGTGTTATTCCAAAAATGTCAGTGAGCTCCTTTGGCGCCGCCGCGATATTGGATACAATAACCAGTGCCCAGTATGAAAGCTGGTCCCACGGGAGCATATAGCCCGTAAGGTTTATCACAAAGGTGAGTATGAGAAGAACAACACCAATTACCCAGTTAAATTCCCTTCCCCTTTTATATGAGTTCGTGTAGACAACTCTTGCCATATGCAGGAGTACAAATATTATCATGGCCTCACCGGACCATTTGTGTATATTTCTCATCAGTTTTCCGCCGAACACGACGAAATTGATATCCTTGACAGCGTTAAATGCAGTCCCGATAGACGGGCTGTAATACACCATGAGAAAACCGCCGGAGACAAAAGCGATAACCATCAGGAAAAAGGAGATAAGCCCCATGCCAAACGTGTACGACGGTTTTAGGGAATTTATATGTGTCTTTGCACCGTGCAGGTGGAGAAAAAAGTTGTTCACCACAGCTGCTGTCCTTGACTTATCAGAGGTGGGCCTGCCGCTTCTGAGGAAAGAACCGAGGAATGAACTTTTTAAAGAAAGAAAATTCTCTTTGTACTTATCAAGACCTGTCCGGGTCGCATCATTCATTTTTGAACCCCTTTAAAATAAAATTAAACATAATGCCATTATCAGGCAAATAGATATTTCGTTCCCTGGGGTACGGCTTTTCCTGCGTCAACAAACAGAGTGCCGTCAACCTCCTGCTGTATCTCAAACCATTCAAGAGGTCTCGGAGCCGGCCCGCCGATGACGTTTCCGTCATCATCATACTGTGACCCGTGGCAGGGGCACTGAAACCCGAATTCCGAGGGAGATACAATGCAGCCGAGGTGCGTGCACACAGCGGATATGGCAAAAAGACCGTTTTCATCAGAAAACATAAATACATTCTGGTCATCGATCTTTCGCGTTGTGCCTATGGGAAAGTTCTCTATTTTCCCTATCTTGAATTTCTTTGATTCCTCGGAGTATACATCGGCCTTAACAAATCTCATACTGCCCGCAAGTGCACCTATGAGTCCCAGAACCGCCGTTCCCATCGCCGCCAGACCCAGAAAATCCCGCCGTGTCACCCCCTCTTTTCTGTCCCCGTCTTTCTTGCTCATTTATCAATTACCTCCTTGAATATGAATCTCTCCATTGTTATCGCATCCACAGGGCACTTCTGTGCGCACAGACCGCATCGTATGCATCTGTCCTCATCCTTTATAATCGCTGAACCCGTGCCTGCGGGTTCATCACCGTATCTGTTTTTAAAAAGCCCGGTCAGGGTTTCATCACCTTTAATATTTTCAATGCTTACAAGCCTCAGACAGTACTCAGGGCAGATGTCTGCACATCCCCCGCAGAGTATGCACCTGTCGCCGTTGAATATTGTGTTTACGGCGCAGTTCAGACACCTTCCTCCCTGTTCTTCTGCATCTTCTTTCAGGAAACCCGTTTCAACGGGCATGAGCATACTCTGCATCCTCTCATCAACAGGTGCGGCTGGCACGTCCTCTCTCCTTATTTTTTCAAAGTCCGGAGGGTGCGCCACATTATTGCATGACACTTCTTTATCATAGTGCAGTGCATGGCTTTCGGAGAGTTTCATGCGTACACGCTCCCCGCTTAAATACTCATGAATTATGACTGCCGCCTTTTTGCCGCTTGCCACGGCATCAATGACAAGTCTTGGTCCGTATGCCAGGTCTCCGGCCACAAACAGTCCGGGCAGGGATGTCTGAATCTTATCTCTGCCTGCTTTTATAAGGCCTCTTTCTGTCATTTCAACATCAAGGCCGCATTTGTCAAGAAATGAAAGGTCCGATACCTGACCAACTGAAAACAGTACCGTATCTGCATCAAGGGTGATGAGTTCCGATTCATCATATCTCGGATTAAAGCGCTGCTCACTATCAAAGACAGCAAGGCACTTTTTAAACGTAATCGACATGAGCGTCCCGTCACCGGCAGCATTAATCCGGTGCGGACCAAAACTGTTAATCCTTTCGATTCCCTCTTCCTCTCCCTCATCTATCTCGATCCTGTCCGCAAGCATCTCCTCAAACTTCTCAATGCATACCAGTGAAACCGAATCCACACCGTTCTGTCTTAACGAGGTCCGCGCAACATCATAGGCAACATTCCCGCCCCCGATTACAATGACCTTCGGGCCGATCTTTACCTCTTTTCCTGTGTACACATCCCGGAGAAAATCCACCCCTCCCAGAACGCCGCTGCTCTTTGCCCCGTGCATGGGGATCATCCTCGACTTCTTTGCCCCAACCGCAAGAAGCAGAGCAGCGGAGCCGTCATACAGTTCTTTGATCTGGATGTCCCTGCCAATCTGCACTCCCAGTTTTATTTCTACGCCAAGGGTCCTGATTGCATCAATTTCTGCCTGAATGAGTTCTCTCGGAAGCCTGTAGGGAGGGATTCCGAGTGCAGTCATGCCTCCTGCCACCTTCTCCATTTCATAGATGACAGGACGATACCCCATAAGGGCAAGATCATGGGCACAGGCAAGTCCGGCGGGTCCTGCGCCGATAATGGAAACGGGTTTTGCGGTTTCTCCTGCAATGCCGATTATTCCATTTCCCTGTTCACCAAATGTATCTTTAAAATTGCGGACAAATTTTTCTTTGTCATCATACATCTCAACACCATATTTTTCAGTGACAAACCGCTTCAGTGCCCTGATGGAAATCGCAGAATCTATCCATCCTCTTCTGCATGCCAGTTCACAGGGGGCTGCACATATCCTCCCGCAGATGGATGCAAGGGGATTCGGCGTCCTTGCTATCCAGTACGCCTTCTCGTAATCTCCGTCGGCAATCGCCCGAACATAGCCCCTTGAATCGGTATGCACCGGACAGCCGGTCTGACACTTGATATTCTGCCTCCAGTAATTGTAATCAGGAACCACTACATGAAATGTTCTATTGGACATATAAAATCTTCCCCGTTTAATATGAGTAATGTCTAACGTATCGATAAAGTGAAGGATGCATTTCTGCTCAATGCTGTCCTTTGACAATGCTCATGTTGTTGTTTGAAAAAGTATTGGCCCGTTTATCGCAATAAATATATTGCACCCTCTCCTGAAAGCATATGCATCACATTTCTTTTTGAAAGTAAATATCCCCATATGCATGGAGTGATAAATATATGTGGCATGACAAGTCCTCAGCGGTGAGGTATTTCTGCAACCAAAAAAGAGGATTAATATGTGAAATACATTGTCCATCCTTACCCCTCGTGCAGCTTCACGTTGTTTCTATGGACAATGATATATCAGGAAAGGCTGTCTGTCAGTAACTTAAGTCACTCAACACTCATATTTTGAAATGAGTCGTGCAAGTTTTTCCCGGTCGATCGTAAAACCTTTGATATTGCTGTCAACAATGATCCCCTCTTTTTTAAGGCGCGACATGATACGGGAAACGACCTCCCTTACGGTCCCGGCCATTGCTGCAATGTCCTGATGGGACACTGTTAGAGAC